>CANHCC010000154.1 GCA_947459115.1 Bacteroidota bacterium
CAGTAAATGCCAATATTATTCTGGGCCTGAGAGGCAGTCGGTTCATGTTCGACCGCATTTCCAAACAGACTCAAATCATTGAACCATACCATTACCTGTTCTCTCGTACGCATAAATAAATATCCGCTCACCACGACCGCCAGACCGGTGGCAATCCAAACAGGCGTAGTATTTCCCTCTTTAAAAAAGGACTCAATATACCAAGCCAATCCAATAAACAAAGGAATGGAAGACACATAGAAATATCGATCTGCTGCGATCGCTTCTCCAACAGGTAATATCTGCAATACAGGCAAAATACAAACAGCATATCCCAACAACCCCATAAATAAATATTTGGAGTAACGAAGACTAAAAATACCGAGAGCCAATATGCCGGCAAAAAACAATGGTGACAGATTAAATTTCAACGGGAGATTATTATTGTCATCCAATAAAGGATATGGATAAACAGCGGACAATCCCTCCGGAATTACCATTTTCCATAAATAATGTACAAAACCATAACAGGCCAATAAAATCCGATGTAAACCATTAAATTGAGGATAATCCCGAATACCCCCTTGTGTATCCTGAGAGTGAACAGCCATCCAACCAAAAAAGAGAGAGATACTAAAATAGACCATAAACTCCCTAAAGCCGGCGCGTTTAACAAGATCTGAAATAAAGGAGGGATTGACCCAGGTTCTGATTGGATTTTTCTTGAGGAAGTCATTAAAACCATCATCCCCAACCCAAAGAAACAAAATCAAAATAAGTGGAAACACCACTGCCATTCCTTTGGCCAAACAGGATAAAACAAACAGCACCGAAACCACGCTAGTTCTGGCAACAACAGAACTTTTCCCCATAAAAAGCCAGGCCAAAGCAGCCAACAATAAAAACATCGTGTATAGAACATCCTTGCGCTCTGCAGCCCAAATAACAGATTCAACATGCAAAGGATGAAGGGCAAATAAAGCTGCAGATAATCCTGCCGTAAATAATTTCCGGGAAGTTAATTTATACACCACCCAAAACATCAACATGGTATTAATTATATGCAGAATTAAATTGGTCCGATGATATATTTCCGGATTGAATTTTCCGGATTGAAAATTCCAGGCATAGGTCATGACAGTAAGAGGGTGATAATTCCCCATTACGAATTTACATTCCCCAAAAAAAAGATTACGGAATAATTCTTTTCCCTTTAATTGAATACAACCATTTTCGGTAATGTATTTTAAATCATCCCAATCCACGAATCCATTTTTCAGACCGGGTTCAAATGCAAACCAGGTAAGAACCGCCAGCAGAGCCGGAATTCCCAACCAATAGAGGATGGAGGGATTATTTTGTTTAATTGTAGCAGTTCGGGTTTTACCCGATGTATTATTTTTCATAGCCTAAATTTCTGCATTACCATTTAATGTTTCGGCTGCTGAGCCAATTTTGTGCCCCTCCGTGACCTAATTTTGCAGCTTCCTGATAGGCAGCCACCTGAGCAGACGAATTGCCCCGCATAGAAGCGATATTGCCCAAATTAATATATACCTCAGAAAGCCGGGGATTTAATTCTAAAGCCTTTCGAAACGCCCGCTCCGCCTCGTCTAATTTACCCAGGTTGGTCAATGCACTCCCCTGATTAAAATAAGCCTCAGGATTGGAAGAATTCCTTCTTATGGCTTCTTCATAATAGGACAACGCCTCATTATACTTACCTGAATTAAAATGAAATACGCCCATGTTCACCCAGGGCTCCGGTCTCGAAGAATCTAATTCCGACGCTTTTTTCAAGGAAGCTAAAGCAGAAGGCAAGTCTCCGGCTTTCCCTTGATTTACGCCCAAACCTAACCATACATTATAAGATTCTGGAGACCGTTTGGTTTCAGTTGTATATGCCTCTACCGCCTCTTTAAATTTACCGGCTTTTTCAAGATTGTAGCCAATGCCTGACCAGGCCAAAGGATATTCCGGATTCACCGACAATAATTGTTTAAAGGTTTCTGTGCTCCGCTCATATTCCCCTCTATTAGCATAAATAATTGCCAAATTGTAAAGGGCCTGAGGATAGCCGGGGCGAATTTCAACGGCTCTTAAAAAATGAGGCTCTGCCCTTGCATAGTCATTCATCTCCAATCCATAGGTTACCCCAAGATTATAATGCGCCAAAGAAATTCTCTCATACTTGGAAATTGTATCCTCCCAAAGAGTTAAAGAGTCTTTCCAGACAAGCGTCCTTTGGAATGTTAACCACGACAAAACGGAAATAATCACGAATGGAATAAGATAAAACATCCATTTTAAACTAGCACTGGAGTTCTCCAGCCATTGATTCCATGCAATGCCGGCAACAATAAAGAATCCGGCCGAAGCCACATAAAAATATCGATCGGCAGCAAGGGCTTCCCCAACTGAAAGAATCTGAAGTACGATAACAATACAGGCGGAATAAACACCTAAAGCAAATATGAGGCCTGTAAACTTATTTCGAAATTTTAACAAGACCGCAACAAGACCTAATAGCAGTATCGGGGCAAGAAAATAAACAGGTGGCAATGCGCCCGAAATCTTCTCGGGAAATGGATAAAAGGCAGAAAGGTGAAATGGATTTATCATCTTCCATAAATAAAACCACCAGGCATAAGCAGCCAGAATCAATTTCTCCAGGTAGGTCCATTGAGTTTCTAAATAAATAAATCCTGCTGCCTTTTGAGCATAAATAGCGATGATACCAAAAAATACAGATACCGCCGTGAAGGGCAAATACCATTTTAAATCTTGTAACTTCCACCCCTTTCTCAACCATAAATCTGTAAACAGAATCACCCCGGTAAAGGTAACAGCCATTCCTTTGGCTAAACAAGATAAAACAAATAGACCCAGCGTGATCCATGCCCAGTGCATATGGTTTTTCTGCCTGAATTTAACCCAACTAATCCAGGCAGAAAAAAAGAAGAAGGCATATAGTACATCCTTCCGTTCAGAAACCCAGGAAACAGACTCGACATGCAAAGGATGAATGGCAAATAAGGCAGCAGAGACAAAAGCCACCAGCGTTTTATTTCCGCTAACTAAAGCTGTTAAATAAAATATTAGCAGCACATTAAAAATATGCAGAATTAAATTCGTGAGATGATATAAATAAGGATCATCCCCGGCAAATTTATACTCCCAATGATAACTGAGTAAGGTCAGGGGATGATAATTCCCCATATAATATTCCGTTACAATTTCTGAAAAACTGCCATTTTGAATTAAGGTATTATTCTTGACATAGCGATCATCATCCCAATTGGTGAATTCGCCTTTTAATCCGGGTTTAAAACAAAAAAAGGTCAAAAGGATTAACCCGACTATTGCAATCAGATTCAGGTTTATTCCATTTACAGAAGTGTTGTCTTTGACTTTAATGGATTGCTTTTTCACCAGGTTTTATTTTGTTGCCTAAACCAGTTTCGGGCATTTTCACTACCTTTTTGTGCAGCCGTGGTATAACATTCTAATTGCTGCTTTGTATCCCCAAGCTTTGCCCAGGTATTACCCAAACTCAACCAACCTTCTCCGAAGCCGGGATCGTATTTTACAGATTTTTGATATGCATCAATCGCCTCCGTATATTTTTCCTGCCCATAATAAACACAGCCAACATTATACCAACCAAGTGGATACTCCGGTTTTGCCTCCAATACCAATCCATAATAATGCAAAGAACTATCCAGTAATCCTTTTTTGTAATAAAAAGTCCCCATGTTGTTATAGGCTTCCGTTTTTTCCGGATTAGCAGCAATGGCTTTATGCAGAAAATAAATCCCACTGTCCAGCATATTCAAATCTTCTCCATAAACACTACCGATATTATATAATACATCCGCATAATTGGCCCTTAAAGCGGAGGCAGTGAAATAATGATCCAGGGCCTTTCGATACTCGCGAATCTGCTCATATCCATAACCGGTATTATTATGGGCAACAGGATTATTAGGATACTTCTCAGCCACATCCCGAAATAAACTTAAGTTATCTTTCCAATCCGGAATTCGTTCTTTTGTAACAATAATCAAAACCACTCCAATCAAGGCAATAAATACCAGGCCTAAGCTATTGCCTTTTCGACGATACCACTCTGCCCCTAACCAACCTGCAAGAATTAGCAATCCGGCTGTAGAAATATAAGCGTATCGTTCAGCAACAATATTCTCTCCCACCGGAACCAATTGCAATACCGGCAAAATACCAATGATATAAAATAAAAAAGCGAAGGTAACAATCCGATAGGTATTTCGATAAAACCAAACTATTCCACCCATTAAAAGAACACCAATAGGCGCAAAATAAAAATACAGGGGCAAAGCTCCATTTTCCAATGGGGGATAGGGATGATAGGCACATAAACCGGAAGGCCATACAATTTTTAAGGGGTAAAAAATAAATCCATAAACGGCCAGAAAAAACTTATCCAAATAGGAATAATTCATTTCAACATATTTGGAATTATAAACTGAACCAAATTTATCCTGAACATAAAAAGCCAATATCCCAAATCCTAAAGACAAAATGAAAAAAGGTATTTTCTCAAGAATATTCCAGGATTTCGGTTTTAATAAAATATCTTCTTTTTCCAGGAGATAATCGGTTAATAACATCATCATTGGAAAAACTACCGCCATCCCTTTAGAGAGACAAGAGGCAATGAACAAAATCATGGTGACCCAGTACCATAATTTTTCCCTGGATTCACGGTATAGTATATAAGTATATAATCCGGCAAAAAAGAAAAAGGAATACAAGACATCCTTTCGTTCTGCAATCCAGGCAACTGATTCTGTGTGCAAAGGATGAACACCAAATAAAAAACCTGCTCCTAAAGCAGCGAGTGGACTCTTCGTGAGTTTATTTGTATAAAAAGCAAAGGCCAGGGTTGCCAGCAGATGAATAATTACATTATGAATATGATACGTTCTGGGATTAAACTCCCCGATGGAATGGTCTATTTTTAGAGAAAGGGCTGTGAGGGGGTGGTAGTTTCCGAGAATAAATTCTGTCCAGGCATGCTTCCATGAAAAATCCCGAAGCACCTTATTTTCCAATACATAGGCGAGGTCATCGTAAGCATACTGATTTACAAAAGAGGGTTGGTAGGCATACCAGGTACAAATCAGAATGAGCCCTGCGCCTGCCCAGAAAACCGGAGAACTAAGTTCTGGTTTTACCAGTTTTGATTGTTTTGTTTTAGCCATTGTTGTGCATCGGTGTTGCCAAGCCTTGCTGCCATCTGGTAATTTTCTACCTGACGAATAGGGTCGCCTGAATTCGCATAAATATTTCCAAGACTTACAAAAGCCTGGTCAAATTCTGGTTTTAATTTCAATACCTGTTCAAAGGAGTATTTCGCTGAATCCAATTTTCCTAAATTCATATAGGCATTGCCCTGATTATACCATGCTTCCATGTAAGTAGGCTTGATCGCCAGAGAAGTAATATAAAACTCCAGGGCCTCTTTATATTTCTGCTGATTAAAATGAAAGACACCAAGATTATTCCATGCATCTGCGCGCCTGGGATCATATTTAACTGCCATCCGGAGGTAATGAATTCCACTATCCGGATTGGCTAAATCCCGCCCATAAATACTGCCAATATTGTACAAAGCATCAATGTAATCAGGCATATTCGTAAGGGCTTTTTGATACCATTGTAAAGCTTCCCGATAATTTTTTTCTTTCTCAAATGCATTGCCGGTATTATAAAAAGCCAGTGGGTCCTTCGGAAATAAATTTGCCACATTCATAAAAAGCGTGCGGTTGCTTTGCCATACCTTCACTTGCTGAGCTGCCAACCAAGTCCAGGTTCCGATGAATAGAAAAGTCAATCCAATCCCGACCCATTTTAGACCTGGCCTGTCCATCAGCTTGTTTAAACCCAAAGCAATCAAAAATAAAAAAGCCGCGGTGGAAATATATCCATAACGATCTGCTGTAATGGCTCCCCCAACGGGGATAATTTGCAAAACAATCGATATGGATATTAAATAAAATCCAACAACCCACCAGGTTAATCTTTCTTTCCGAAAATACCAGACAATGCCTACCATAAGGAGTAAAGTGGGCAGAGCCGCATAATGCTCCCAGGAAGGTGTATCATGCACTCCCATCGGATAGGGATACAAAGCAGAAAGCCAAATCGGAAAAAGGGTTTTTAAGGGATAAAACACAACGCCATAGGCGACATAAAAAATTTTGTCAAGAGCAGTGTATTTCAGATTAGAAATAAACCCAAATGACTCTTGAACACGAAACGCTTCAACACCAAAACCCAAAGCCACCAAAAAGAATGGGGCCATCTCCAATATGCGGTAATCTTTCCTAAGCTTTTCAAAACTATCAGGTTTAATCCCGGATTGATAATACCAACCCAGGAGAACCATGGG
>CANHCC010000155.1 GCA_947459115.1 Bacteroidota bacterium
CGACAAACTTTCTCGGCCTTACGGTAAGTCTCGATCAGAGCGGGATAATCCCATCCTTTGACGGTAAATATTTCATAACCGGGTTTATCCGGTGTTCTTTGAAATCCTGCAAGAATTTCAGAGATGGATTCTTTGGTGGTCTGGTATCTTGCCGGTACCGAAATACCATATTGATCGTCCCACACCGACAACAACATCGGCACCTGCATCACGCCTGCTGCATTCACCGTTTCGAAGAACATACCTTCGGAGGTGGAAGCGTTTCCGATGGTACCAAAAGCAATTTCATTGCCTTTGAGAGAAAAATCGGAGAGATGATGTAAGCCCGGATTCTGACGATATAATTTGGAGGCCATGGCCAGTCCAAGTAGTCTTGGCATTTGAGAGCCGGTGGGCGACACATCGGCCGAAGAATTCTTCATAGCCGTCTGTACTTTCCAGGAACCATCCTCGTTGAGAAAGCGGGTACCGAAGTGCCCATTCATAGAGCGACCGGCAGAGCAGGGCTCCGCCGAAACATCGGTATTGGCAAACAACTGGGCAAAAAACTCCTTCACATTGGACATGCCCGCTGCAAACATAAAAGTCTGGTCTCTGTAATAACCGGACCGAAAATCGCCATTCCGGAAAACCTTTGCCATGGCCAACTGGGGCACTTCTTTACCGTCCCCGAAAATGCCGAATTTGGCCTTTCCGGTTAGCACTTCCTTTCTGCCCAACAAGCTGGCCTGTCGGCTCTGGAAGGCGATGCGATAGTCCTGGAGGATTTCTTCTTTGCTCAGATTTAGCGACTTATTCTTTTGCAACACAGCAGTTTTTTCAATTGTACCCACGAGATTCACAAATATGCCCTTAAATTACAGAATATTGAGGAGGCGGGAAAATTTTCGGGGAAAAAGTGAGAGGGAGAGCAGGAAAACGGGAAATCCCCAAAGTCAAGGACTGCCCATGGCATTGAAAATTCCTTGAATCATAAAAGTATAACCACAGAGTGTCAACCTAAGGCATGACCTCTTGCATGAACCTATTGATAATCTTTAAATTCTGAAAGTTACAGAACTTGAGAACCCGAAGAATCAGGATGATAACTTCCCAATATGCTGAAAACAATCGTAACTTTGAACAATCCAGATTAGGGTATCCTCCAAGTTTAGGTTTGCGTTGAGTTACCTGAACACCGTTTAAAGTTTTGACCGACAAAAAATGATACAAGAGGAAGAAATAAGAGAGATTTTAAGCAAAGGCGAAACCAGTAAAATTCAGTTCAAAGTTAATGTGAACAATGAACAAAGTATTGCCCAGGAAATGCTTGCCTTTGCCAATGCAAAAGGAGGGAACATTTTGATAGGCGTAGAGGATAAAACCTGGGAAATTGTTGGGCTATCAGATGAAAACTTGAGGAGGCTATCGAACTTACTGGTCAACGCAGCGAATGAACACATCAAACCCCCGATTTTCATTGAAACGGAAACGGCTTTGATAGACGGGAAGAAAATATTGGTTGTATCCATTCCAGAGGGAAATGACAAGCCTTACAAAGATAAAGATGGTGCAATATTTTTAAAGAACGGTGCCAACAAAAGAAAAGTCCTGAACAATGAAGAAATTCTGAGACTCCTGAGTCAGGGCAAGAATTTATTTGCAGATGAATTGCCCATCCCTCAAGCTTCCCTATCAGACCTAAACAAAGAAAAATTTGATGACTTTTTCTTTAGGGAATTTAAGATGGGATATGAAAAATTTGGAATGAGTTATGAAGAGGCATTGAAGGCCAAGCGAGTTGTAAAAGATGGGAGAATTACCCTAGCGGGATTATTGTTTTTCGGAAAAAATCCCCAACAGATTAAACCAATTTTTTGCATTAAATGTGTGGCCTTTTATGGAAACTCCATTGGAGGTACAGCCTATCGTGACAGCAGGGATGTGCATGGAACTATACCGGTATTGTTTGATGAAGGAATGGCCTTCTTCAAACGCAATTTAAGACATACGCAACAGGGGCAAAACTTTAATTCACAAGGCATACTTGAAATCTCAGAAATAGCCCTGCAAGAATTATTAGAGAATGCCCTAATCCATAGAGACTATCTCAAAAATGCCCCAATTCGTCTTTTAATTTTTGACAACAGAATTGAAATCATTAGTCCGGGGAGCCTCCCCAACAGTCTGACGGTAGAAGAAATCCGTTTTGGCAATCCGGTTGTCCGAAACAATCTCATGGTGAGTTATGCGATGCACACCCTCCCCTACCGAGGCTTAGGTTCCGGGTTAAAGCGTGCCCTGGAACTTCAGCCCAATATCGAGCTGATCAACGATGTGGAAGGGGAGCAGTTTGTAGTGAAGATTGGGAGGGGGGAAGAAGTCTGAAAGACCTAATAAGTTGAGATAGCCTTTAGCCTGGAGCTCCATACGGAGGAAATCAAGTTATAAAACTATCCTTTACCCTATCTCTCGTTTTTGGGCAGAAAAAATGCAGCTCCATCTGACATTAATAGTGTAATTTAAACATCTAATTTAATTTTGTTTAGAAACCAATATGAACCTGAATACCCAATCTCTTCAACCTATTAAAAACTTTCTTTGGACGGTTGTGAACGATGTTGTGGTAAACACTTATCAAAAGGGGAAATACAAAGATGTCTTTCTTCCGATGGTAGTCATCCGGAGATTGGATTTGCTCCTGGAGCCCACTAATGCGCAGGTTCTGACCACTTTTAAGGAATATAAATCCAAACTTCAAAATCTGGATAGCCTGCTTACAAATTAAAGACACAGAATAATTGAATCAAGGTCCTTTCCCTCCGAATACCCCATGCTAATCTTCAAAAACTCTAAATTTATTAAATCTCCTTTCAACAATGAAGCAGAGTTGGAACAGGTCGTGTTAGAAAACTATGAATATCTGTTTGGCCCCACAGCTTTCTTTCTGCCCAAAGCAAAAATTAAAACAGCAGATGGTGTGGGCACTATTCCCGATGGATTTGTAATTGATATTGGTCAGAAAAAATGGTACCTGGTCGAGGTAGAACTTTTGCAGCACAGTGTCTGGAATCATATTGCGCCTCAAGTCACCAAACAAATCCTCGCTTCTCTTCAACCTGTTACCAAAAGAATCATCATAGACCTTGCAGTAGAGCTATATCAGAACGATACTTATATCCAGGAAAAATTTGAAGAATTAAATATTCTGCCTATTAATGTTCGTCAGGTGGTGGGCGATATACTGGAATCTGACCCCCTTATTGGGATGCCCATTGACAGCACCTCTCAGGATCTGGAGGACTGGGCAAGAACCTTAAAAAACCATGTAAAGCTTTGGGAGGTCCAGAAATTTGTTGAGTTCAATAATCCCAGTGGAATTGTTTATGAATTTCCTGAAGAATTTAAAACCGTCCTAAACACAGAGGAAGAAAATGACCCTTTGAGTTTAAATAGTTTGATTTTCACAAATACCATAGAGCTTGCAGATCTCATTCATGCGGAATTACTCACCATAGGGGAAAAACTAACGATGACTTACAAACCCAGAAATGGACAACAAAAGCGTTATGAAGCAAGCATCTTGGAAGATGGTTCATTAGATTTACTGGGACAACATTTTAGCAGCCCATCCTATGCCGCACTTGCAGGCATTCAAGATGCAGGAAGCGACAGAAAAACAGTGAACGGCTGGACCTCCTGGAAAAACGACAAGAATCAATCATTGTCAGATTTAAGGGATGAATTGCATAAGTCAAGAACGGAGGGATAACCTTTAAACAATAACCCTATCTCACCATATAGTAAAAAATGTACCTAATACGGTAAGCATTCCTTGTTCAGGTTATTATCCCCCTCCCTTTTTCCCCTTATCTTTACGCCCAATATCTCCCAGACCTCCATGTCTGAAGCCTCCAAACATATCCTTTCTCAGGCCTTGCTCAAACTTAAAGCGACAGGGCAGTTTAGAACGCTGAAGCGACAGGAGGATATGGGCGTGGACTTTACTTCCAACGATTATCTTGGGATTCAAAGACAATTTGAAGCTTATCCCTTTACGGTTAGCATGGGGGGAAGTGGAGGGTCGCGTTTGTTAAAGGGGAACCATTCCATACATGAAACGGTGGAGGCCTTTTGTGCAGATTGGTTCAAAGCAGAAGCGGCTTTGTTGTTTAATTCCGGGTATGATGCCAACCTGGCGGTATTGTCCACCCTACCGGAACGCAGGGATACCCTTCTGTATGACCAGAGATGTCATGCCTCCCTTAAAGATGGCATTCGACTTTCCATGGCCCAACATAAATTCCCGTATCAAGATTTAAAGGAATTGAAGACGAAATTAGGGTCGGCAGAAGGGCGGGTATATATCGTCACGGAAGCCCTGTTTTCCATGGATGGAGACTGGTGTCCTTTGCAGGAATTGCTGGAACTGGCCGAAAGCAGAGCAGACACCTGGGTGGTGCTCGATGAATCGCATAGTACCGGCATTTCCGGACCCCAAGGTTCGGGATATTATACTTCTGTTCATCCCTCCGTCCGGATGATTGCCCGTATCCATACTTTCGGAAAGGCCTGTGGTATTTCAGGTGCGGTCGTTGTGGGGGACCAAGAACTTCGGGACTTACTCATCAACAAGGCAAGGCCCTTCATTTACACCACTGCTATGCCCCCGTTTTTGGCCGAAGCAATTTTATACCATTTGAAAGCCACCAAAGAAGCGGAAACAAACAGAGCGATGCTTCAAAAGAATATTACTTTTTGGGGCAAGACCAGCAAAACTCAAACCAGTAGTCCGATTATCCCCTGGATTATAGCCGGCAATGAAGCCTGTCGAGAGGTGGCAACCCGCCTTCAGGCAAATGGTCTGGATGTCCGACCCATTTTGAGTCCTACAGTTCCAAAGGGTGAAGAAAGACTTCGGATTGTGTTGCATAATTACAACACCGAGGAGGAAATGAAAACACTTTGTGAAGAACTCCTGAAAGAAAAGGCCCAATAAGATTTTGTAATTTTAAGGCTTCATTACGCATATTTGATCACCCTCTTACCATTCTTTTTGCTGTGCCGACGGAGGACTGTAATTCCTGCCGTTGCTGCCTGTTGGATGTGGCTGAATTGTCTTTCTGTTCAGGCTCAGGTGCCGGCGTATTTCCCCCCCTTCTTACCCAATCCCGGCCCTCAGGAAGCAGTCTCGCGTCAACTTATTCACAAGATATGTTACGATTATGCCAGGTATACTCCCGGTGTGTATCAATTGCCTCCCGGAGACACGGTGCAAACCCAGGTACTGGAATGGCTACGTAAATCCGGAATAGATTATCAAGTCAACTATCCGGAGGTAAAAATCAACGCTCGGGCTGCTCAGGGCATTTTTACAAATCTCCTATCAGAGTTGTGGGCAGATTTAAACCAGGATGACCTCCCGGATCTGATTCAAAAATCCGATGGGTGGATGATCCACACGCCCTATGCAGGCGGGCGTCAGATAAGTGGATTATATTTAGACAGGACGGGCATTTTACTCAAAACCGATAGCATCCGACTGCCCCTTGCAGATTCGGTAGGGGTGGGCATCACCTTTCAGGCCTCTCCGGGAAATTCTATTTCTTTAATCCTTAAAACCCCGGCAACCCATTGGGTTCAAGATTATCAGACCACTGACAGTCAAAGCCATGAAGTGACCCTTCGCGTGCCTTTACAAAAAGCAGGGCAAGCCTGGCTGAGCATTCAGGTTGTTTCTGCCTCGGCGCCTTTGGCCAGAACATTCCTTCAGGAACTATCCATTAAAATTCCGGATTCAGAACAATTTTTACTGACCGCCCCTGACACCCTGAAAATAGAAACTTTTGCCTTCCTGAATTTCCGTCCAGAAATTATCAGCGATAATCAGGGGATACAATTGAAAGCCCAAATTCTGAATGGCCCCTCCTGGCTGAATACGGATGAAAAAGGCTTTTTATTTGGAAGGGCAACCTGTCCTCCGGGCTTATATCCCCTTCAGGTGGCCTACAGCAACGCGAATGAAAAATCCAGGGTGGTTTCTTACCATGTTGAGGTGTTTCCTAAACCAGCTATTGAGAAAATCCAACCGGAAGAAGCCAAACCCGCAATTCCGGAAATAGCAACGCTTTCGCCTCAAAAAGAAGAAGCATCGACCATTCCGGTGAAAACAGCTTCAAAAGGCAAAAAGAAAAAAGGGAGTCGGGTGGTGACGCCTGTGCAAAAGCCCATTTTAGAAAAACCTATTATTCAGGCATATTTTCTGAAAGAAGACGGCCCCTCCCAGCACATCAAATATACGGTCAAAAAAGACGGCTATGTGAGTCTTTTTATTTTAAGTCCATCCGGAGATGAAGTGCGAACGCTATTTCGGTATCAAAAATACATGCAGGGGTCTTATAATATTTTTTGGGATGGCAGCAATGATGCCG
>CANHCC010000156.1 GCA_947459115.1 Bacteroidota bacterium
ATGAATTAGAAAGTTTTTACTCCGGAGTAAAAACTTTCTAATTCATAATTTGGGTTTAAGGTGTATCGGCAAAATTTCTTCAAACTTTGATTTATAAATTTACTCCTTATCCCAAACCTAAAGCGGTTTATAGGCCTTTAATCCGTTCTAATAAACCGTAAAATTTAAGCATGTGTATGCCATGTTATTTTTGGAGCATCCCAGAAAAACGGCCTTATGGCCTAAGGCCAGGGGATAACGGGGTGTTTGAATTTATCTAAACCCCACCTGCGATCTGGTCTGCTGCTGCAATACCGGATTGGACTGCACCTTCCATATAACCTTGCCAATCCCCTAAATGCTCACCGGCAAAATGAATATTTTGCTGTTCTTTTTTTAACAAAGGCAATACATTAAGCCATTGGTCCGGACGATAAAGCGCAACGGAGCCCATAGTGATAGAATCTCTTCCCCAATCGTAGGCGTTTTGTTTGATAAAACCCGGTGTAATATCTCCAAACACCGGCTGAAGGGTGTCCGCAAGCGTTTCTATTCTTCTCTTGGCATTCATGCTGCCCATGAGTGTGCCGCGATCACCGGAGGCCTGAGACATCAAAACGCCGTGTTGCCCTTGTTGGCCCCTTGTGGCATGGTAAACATAATGTGGGGCTTCATCGGACAACAAACTAAATTGATCCTCCTGCCAAAAACGCTTTTTAAACAGATAGGCGGTTTTAGTCACACGCCCGTATTGCAATGAATTCAATGCTTCCCTGCGATTAACGGGAAACTCCGGTTCCCAGGTGATTTTACGCATGGCAAGAACAGGAAGGGCACAAACCAACTTATCCCCTTCATAGACATTACCATTATAGGCAAATGCTTTTATACCTCCCGGACTCTGGATAACCCGAATCACCTGTTGATTCAAGTGAATATTCTGATAGCCTATTTTATCTGCGAGGGCCTTACACAGAGAATCATTTCCGCCGGCAATGCGAAAATCCATTTCATTATTCTCCCCGTAAGCCTCATACATGCGCATGCTCCGAAGGGCAGAGGTCTGGCGAATACTATCTCCAAGAGAAACCGAATCAACCAAGTCCTGCAAATCTAAATCACGGGTATCAAAACCATGGTTTTTCAGATAGCGCCACCAGTCCATTGCATCGTATTCATCGCGCTTGTGCTTCGGTAGAATCTGATATTTTTCAATAACCTCTCTCACAGCTTTTTTAGCCGGATTGGAAAAATCCCAATTTCCGGGTTTTAGATGCGTCCCTCGGTAAAGTAAATGGGTGTCAAATGTATGAGCCTCTTTTTTTAACCCCAAATCCTGAATGAGTTGGATAATATGTTTATGAGAACTTCCGATCCACTCTCCTCCCATTTCTACGGTAAATTTTTCGTCAGGATCCGGCTTGTAGGTTAGCACTCTACCCCCAATTCTTCCCTGATATTCTACCACATCCACTCCAAACCCCATTTGTTGTAATCGGTAGGCAGCACTTAGACCGGCAAGACCAGCACCTAACACCACCACCCTGCGACGCTTTTTGACAGCAAAATTATAGCCTGGAGCAATAAGGGTACCCGCTGCCACAAGGCCGGCTGTTTTGAGGAAACTTCTCCGCTTTATCATAATCTCAAAGGGTAATTAGGTAATCTTTCCAACAAAAATAAGGTTTATTAGGAATTGTACATGCAATCCATTAGGTAATTCATTACAAAAACATTAAAAATGAGCGTATTTCAAAACATTATCGAGTAATTTTCAAACTGCATTTCAAATTGTCGCCATCGCAATTTATTTGCACCTGTTTCGAACCTTATTCTCATGATGAAGCAACCACATAAAAACATCCGGAAGGCAGATACCCTGAATAAAGATTTTTACCTAAATCCTAAGTATTTCCTTCAGACCAGAGATAATATTTTTCGGAAAGCCTGGCATTGGGGGATATGGGATTCGGAATTAAACGCTGAGCGCAATGTCATGCCGATGATCCTGTTGGAAGATTACCTGGATACGGCGGTTGTGCTTAGCAGACAAGCGTCCGGGGTAAAGGTCTTCTCGAATGTATGCACGCATCGAGCTGCGCTTGTCTGTTCTAAACCTGGTCAATACCGTCAACTTGTTTGTCCTTACCATGGGCGTCAATTTGATTTAAACGGACAATTTCTAAAAATGCCGGGCTTTAGTGAGGCATTGAATTTCCCAAGAGATTGTGAGAATCTAGCACCTTTAAAATCAGATTTTTGGGGTGGCTTTCATTTTATTTCCGAACAAGCCGGAATTCCATTTGAGGAATGGATAGAACCGGTTCGGTCCAGAATGAAATTCTTCCCCATGCAGGATTTAATCCCGGAACCCTCCATGTTCAAGCATTACACAATCAAAGCCCATTGGGCCTTGTATTGTGATAATTATTTGGAAGGTTTCCATATTCCATTCGTTCACCCTGCGCTCAATTCTACCATTGCCTATTCGCTTTACAGAGATGAGTTATTTCCTTTTGGTACGCTACAAACAGGGTTTGCCAAACCCGGAGAATTAGCATTTGATTTACCCCCTGACTCGCCCGATTCAGGTGGCCCTCCGGTAGCTGCTTATTATTTCTGGTTATTCCCTAACCTCATGCTCAATTTTTACCCATGGGGGCTTTCGGTAAATATTGTTTGCCCGGTTAAACCGGATTTGACTCGGGTAGAATACCGGGGTTATGTGTGTAGGCCCGATTTATTGCACAAGGGCGCAGGAGGGGATTTAAATCAGGTAGAAATGGAAGATGAGGCAGTGGTTGAAAGTGTCCAGAAAGGTATTAAATCCGCTTTGTATCCCGGCGGAAGATTTTCCCCGGAAAAAGAGCCTGGGGTGCATCATTTCCACCGTTTACTGGCAAATTTTTTACAGAATACTTAAAGAGGTTTTAAAACGCAATGCCGACATTGCTATGCATTAAGGCTTTCTGGAAAAGCACTTGATGGTATTATGTAATACCCAACTTTTTCCCGGAGATTTCTTGTACAGGAAGGTACATCCTTCTGCAGCATCCGGCCCGCTTACTTTTTCAAACTTCACCATCACATATTCATAGTCCGGTGAGAACAAAGGCACGGAATATAGAATCAGAAAATTCCCCATATCCCGTCTAAACAATGTCCAGGTTTTCCTGTCTTTTGCTAACAATAAATGTTTTACGGATTGCTCATCCATCATTTTAGCTCTGGCCAGTTGCCCCGAATCCCACTTGCGGTTTTTATTGGCTTTATATTGGAGATACATGTGTGAAATAACCTCTTCTCCTAAAACTTTTTCAATACCGCGAAATATGAATGGATTCGTTGCTGAAAAAGTGCCATCCGGCAAATCGGGAATCGGCCTCAATTCTTGTTCATTCCATTTTAGTGCCGGCTCTGCTGTTCGACAATTATAAATCGCATGAAGGGAAATGAACCAATTCAGAAACTCATAAACCTGAGCATCCCCAACGGGGGAGGTTCTTGCTTCCTGCGCATAGGACTGCGCCGGGCAAACAAGCCCAAGCAGTAACATTAAGACTCTGATATACTGCTTTATATTCAACCAGATGTGCCTTTGAAGATTCGGCATGACAACCTGCAAATAAACTTAGCAATCGCCCCCTATGCAAACTATTAAAATGTGGAAAACCTGTGGATTGTAAAAAATACTATTCAGTTCTACCTGAAAATGAAACCCTTCTCCAAATAGCAATACCAAAACCCAAAACTAAGATGAAGGTACCTAACCAAAGTAGATTGATCCACGGTTTGGAGATAGCTTTTAGCACCACCCAATCTTCTGTTTCTCTGATTTCTTCTACCTCAATTACAATTTTGCCTTCCTCTGCCATCACACCGGCAAATGTAAAACCCATGCCTGCTTCCTGAATAAAAACCGGCAAAGACAAAGGCTGCCGATCCTCAATGATAAACATAGGTTCTGCCGTAAAGGACTTGCCTTTTTTAAAGATGCTTAAACGGGCCTTGGCCACAAAATCATATTGCGCTAATTCCGGTACATCCTTTACCTGGACCAGATTTTCAAACACCACCACAGCCGACTCTGTTTTGGCACTATCCCCTTTCGCGAGCTTTAAAGTAAAATTCTGGACCTCTTCCTGATTGCTTTCCGGATCAGGTATTGAAGATACATGCACATAGATATCTTCATGACTACGAATCTTACGATCCGGGTGAGCCAGAATGCCCATATTCTGATTCAATTCAGCTTCCGGATATAACACAAAAGATCTTGAGCTGTCTTCCATGGCCTCAAACCGAACCGCATATAAAGACCGACGATTTGAATGCTCGGGCTTTAAAATTCCAAGATTTTGCTCCGTAAATCTTTGAATCTTTGCCATATCAAAACGGGATTGACCTTCTGTTTTCGTGGAGTCGAGCATAAAAACCTCACCGGGTAACTGCGTGACGAAATCATCCCCACTTCCATCTGTAAACATGACTTTCACCGAAAAATCATCCCACTCTAAAATTCGAAAATCTGAGACCGGAAGGGATGCTTGTTTTTTTCCCAAATAAGTCAAACGATAGCCTTTAACAAACTTAGGTGTGTCTTTGATTAGCAGAACATTGTCGTTTCTTGCATCATCCGGGAACATACTTCCAAGTTCCCCGGGTTTAAAGTTGACAGAAATGATACTATCATAACCAGATGAAAACAACATACCTATCAACATAAATGCAAAACCCAGATGGGCCAAAGAGCCGCCAATCATTCGAATGTTTGCGGCTTTTTTGCGAATCAAAGAAATTAGAATATCTGCATTCGAGAATATGGCAAAGAGGGAAGTAATTAGCAATAACTCATCTGCTACAAACAATATGGCATACTTCACCACAGACAAATAATAAAAAGATTTACTACTAACCTGCTCGATGAGTTGAAGCTCATCACGGAAGGTTTGATTGTAAACAAATTTCCAATCTGCCTGCATGACAACAATAATGATAGCAAGCGCACCAAAGACGGCCAGGGCAAAAGGGCGATACAAAGCTTGCATCAAGGATTGTTTCTCTACTTTACGCCAAAAGAAAAACTGACCAATTCCGGAAAACAAAGCAATTGCCATACTGAACCATACATTCCACTCATAATAGAACAATGGATTCTTGGGAGCAATACTGGTATTAAAAATTTTATTGATAACCGGTGAAGAGGTGAAGAATATAATCTCAATAGAAGCAAAGAGTAATATGGTTGCTGCCAAAAAGAGAAAGAATTCTTTTGTCCACAGTTCCGTTTCCCGGGATGCTGCTGGCAGGGTGTGTTTTTTTCGAAGCCACAATAAAAGAACCCCGGCAAAATAAACCATCAACAACACCAATAACTGACCTGAAAGGCCGAGGTCTGTGAAAGAGTGCACACTGGCATCTCCCAAAATTCCCGAACGCGTCAAGAAGGTGGAATACAATACCATCAGGAAGGTTAAAATCACCAGGAGATAAGCATACCGCAGTTGGCTTTTCTTTTGATTCCAGGCCACAAAGGCATGGAGAGACCCTATGCAGGTGAGCCATGGAACTAAAGAAGAATTCTCCACCGGGTCCCAATTCCAATACCCACCAAAGCTCAAGGTTTCATAAGCCCAATAGCCTCCCATCAGGATTCCGGTACCCAGTACCAGGGCCGTCAAAAGATTCCAAGGGGTAGCAGGACGAATCCATTCTGTGGTTTTTCCGGTTAGGAGGCCGGTAATTAAATAAGCAAATGGGATCAGCGTCGAAGCAAAGCCTAAGAAGAGGGTCGGGGGGTGAATTACCATCCAGTAATTCTGTAGGAGGGGATTTAAACCACTACCATTAGCAGGAACATAATCCGGGTTAGATACAAATACGGGCGCGTCCGGCATGGCTTCTCTCAACAATAAAAAAGGAGAACTACCTATGGTCCAGGCAGAAAGAGGATAGAGGTATAAAACCAGACAAATACCGGTAAGGACAAACCCAATAATTCCGGGAGTAGCCGATTTGGTTTTCCAGTCTTTAAATGCCTGAAGCAATAAGCCTAAAGTTATCAGGATAAGAATGAGGCCTGATAGGGAAATCAAAAATCCTGAGCCATCCATATTTTCAGGTTTGGCAAAATAAGTCAGAGCCTTGCTAAACAGGCCGGTAAAGCCCGTCCAGATAGAGACCAAGGTGAGTACACTTAAAACCGTCAGGCTTATGCCCCAGACAAAGGGCCTGGAGGATTGAAGCCAGAAGACCAAAAGAGCCGAAAGAATCAGAAGAGAAAGCAGGCCTTGAACAATAGACTCCTCCAACCACACGCCTAATAACATACTGGACAACAATATTTGCACGGAGGACAACACAGCCAGTACCCCATTCTTCCAAACCCCTCCTTTGAAAAATATAACAATACC
>CANHCC010000157.1 GCA_947459115.1 Bacteroidota bacterium
ATTGGTGCACTGTGCCGGCGGGTATCGGTCTATGATTTATATTTCTATCCTACAAGCACGAGGATATCGCAACCTAATAAATATACAAGGTGGGTTTGGAGCAATTAAACAAAGTAATCAATTTCCGCTTACAGATTATGTTTGCCCGAAAACCCTGCTATAATTATTTTGACTTAATGTCAGTAAAAAAGCCTTCTTTAGAAAGAAGGCTTTTTTATTAATTATTTGCGCCAACAACTTACTGGTTTATTGAACCGGTATTTCTTTTTTCGACGAAATAGCTTTCAAATCTTTTTCTATTTTGATTTTAAGGATACCATTTTCATAAGTAGCACTCACCTTTTCGTCAGATGTGTTCACCGGAATAGAAAACCTTCGCTCGAAAGATTCATAGCTAAATTCCTTTCGCGTATAAGCCTTTTCCTTTTCTTCGGAATCTTTTTGCTTTTCGGCCTTGATATTGAGAATGCCGTTTTCCGCATGAACCTTAAACTCTTTTTTCTCAAATCCAGGTGAAGCAAGTTCGATTTCAAAATCCGTTTCATTCTCCCGGATGTTCACTGCCGGAAAAGAGTAATTAAACATTTCGTTGGAAAACAATTTCTCACTGTTCCAGAAATCATCCAGAGGGGAACGAAATCCGGATAGATTAGTTTTTGATTTCATGATTGACATAGGATAAAATTAAATCTCAATCTATCCAATAAAAATGATATTTTTTATTATGAAAGATGATTAATATCATCCTTGTGACTGCATCCTGATTGACACCTAAATCGTGGTACTATTTCAAGTTTAGGCAGTAAAACCATATTGTTGAATTGTTACAATGTGACCGAAGTCACAATTCAAGAATGGTATTTTTTTCTAATTTGCTACAAAGAATAAAGATGAAAAATAAATTACTCCTATTGGCATTCATGCTGTTCATTTGTGGTTCGGTTAAAGCACAATCATCCCCATTTAATATTTATCTTGAACCCTTAACTGTTCCTGGGCTTGGGGGCTTGCAGGCATACGCCTATGGTCAGGACAATGGTAAATGGTTAATAATAGGGGGGAGATTGGATGGCTTACACAGAAGACAGCCTTTTGCTGCATTTGATCTTGCGGGACACAACAATCAACTTCTGGTCATTGATCCAAATTCACAACAAAAATGGGCGGCTCCCCTGACCTCTTTGCCTGTCGCCCTTCAGGAACAATTGAGCTCGACCAACATGGAGTTTCATCAGCATGGCAATATGCTCTATATTATCGGTGGATATGGCTATAGTGCTACAGCAGGAGATCACACCACCTATCCCAACCTTACTTCAGTAAAAGTTTCCGAAGTCATAGATGCTATAATTCAAGGCACTCCCTTCAACGGGCATTTCAGACAAATCACGGACACGATGTTTGCTGTTACAGGAGGATACCTGAATAAAATTAACGATACCTATTATCTGACCGGAGGACAGAAGTTTATCGGTAGATACAATCCTATGGGACCAACCCATGGTCCGGGTTTTTTCCAGGAATACACCAATGCGATACGCAAGTTTAATATTCAGGATGATGGCACAAATCTTAGCATCACGCATTTACCTGGATTTACGGCTGCTGCAAACCTCCATCGGAGAGACTATAATGTCGTACATCAGATTATGCCAGACGGCTCAGAAGGATTAACTGCTTTCTCCGGTGTATTTCAAACCAACGCAGATTTGCCTTTTCTAAATTGTGTCAATATTGACAGTCAGAATTATCAAGTAAATAATTCATTTTCTCAATATTACAATCATTATCACTGCGCGCACATTCCATTATACAGCGCAACAAATAATGAAATGCATACCCTGTTTTTCGGTGGAATCGCTCAATATTATGATAGCCTTGGTGTGTTAGTTCAGGACAACAATGTGCCTTTTGTAAAAACTATTGCCCGCGTTACCCGAAATAGCGCCGGTACCATGGCTGAGTTCAAACTACCGGAAGAAATGCCGGCTCTATTGGGAGCGGGCTCTGAATTTATCGGAATCGAAACAATCCCACACTATCCAAATAAAGTTCTTAAACTGGATGACCTTACATCGGATACCACTCACTTAGGATATATTTACGGAGGAATTAGCAGTACCGCTCCAAATATATTTTTTACCAATACCGGAACTCAAAGCACTGCCAGTAGCCAAATTTTTAAGGTGTTTCTTATTAAAAATCTGACATCAGACAATGATGTATTAAATCAACAAAGTATTGGTACGCTCAAAATGCAGGTGGTTCCAAACCCCAATAATGGCATATTTTCTGTGAAGTATTTCTTAAAAAAACCAACCGATGTAAAAATCTCTATTTATGATGTGAATGGAAAACAAATTGAAGAAAAAACTTTAACAGATCTTTCTTCCGGAGAAAACACATACCACAGAAAAATCCGAAATATGGAGTCGGGTGGTGTGTATATTCTAACCATCGAAACACCCTATGAGCAGGCCACGCAGAGAATTATTCTGGAACCCTAAACAAGAAAGAAACAGCAGGATGCGAGTATCTTAATATGCCGGCCATAAAACTTCTGTCCTAACGCAAAGTGTTTAGGCGGCTTATGTAATATTTCCTATAGCGTAGATTGATAACACATAAAACATGTTTATCCAAACGCAGGATGGATTCACAATATTAAGTACAGAATAATATTAACAGCCCTTCTAGTCCCTTACAATACCCTCATTCTGAAATTACACCTTGGTTTTCTTCCAACGACCCATTCGAAACAATGCTACACTTACTACAGCATGCAGACTATGCGCAATAGCTATAGCCCAAAACACGCCTGATGCACCCCAGTTAAAATAAACACCAAAGAACCAGGCCAATGGAATTTCCAGGAGCCAAAACAAACCAATATTAATTAAGGTTGGGGTAAAAGTATCCCCTGCTCCATTGAACGATTGACTTACCACCATACCATAGGCGAAAAACACATAACCCAAACAAACCACCATTAAGGCCTCACTGCCAACCTCCCGTACGGCTTTGTCGGGATGAAAAATCGAAATTAAGGAATCACTTAAAAGAATAAACACCAAAGACACCAATCCCAAAAAGACCGCATTATAAAAAGCAGCCTTCCATACAGACTTTTCAGCCCGCTCGGGATGTCCTGCACCAAGATTCTGACCAACCAGCGTACTGGCCGCATTCGCCAAACCCCAGGCCGGCAAAATCGTGAAAATAATAATCCGTATGGCAATTGTATAGCCTGCCAATGCGATACTACCAGATTCGGAAACAATCCGCATCAGAACAATCCAACAAGCAGATTCAATCAAAAACTGCCCCATGCCACCGACCGATAGTTTTAACAATTTTACAATGGTCCGAAACCGAAACGTCAAATTTTTTCGCGTAATACGAATAATGGCGGATCCATCTAAAAGATGCCATAATTGGTACAAAACACCTGTACATCGACCGATGGTGGTGGCCCAGGCAGCGCCTTCTATACCCAACGCCGGAATGAAACCCAACCCAAATATTAGAATCGGATCCAGAACGATATTAATGCCATTTGCAATCCAAAGGGTTTTCATGGCAATCGCTGCACTGCCGGCACCCCGAAAGATTCCATTAATCAAAAACAACAACATGATGCCAACATTGCCGACAAAAATAATTCGGGTATAACCCACTCCTGAAGCGATTACCTCCGTATTGGCGCCCATGAGGAGGAGCGCTTCTTCAGCATAAAAGACACCGGCCAGACCCGTCAATATAGAAATGCTTGTGGCCAATAAAATCGCCTGAAATGCTGCGTCAGCTGCCGCTCGATATTTTTGCTCCCCAACCCGGCGCGCAACCACAGCAGTTGCCGCCATACTTAACCCAATAGAAACGGAATAAATAACCGTAATAACAGACTCCGTTAAGCCTACTGCAGCTACCGCATCTACCCCAATCTTGCCAACAAAGAAAATATCTACAACTGCAAATAAAGACTCCATGACCATCTCCAGCATCATCGGTATGGCCAGATAAAATAATGCCTTATTGATACTGCCACTGGTGAAATGTTCTTCCTTGCCTTGCAAGGCACGAACAAAATGAAATCGAAACGAAGCTATTTTTTCCGGGAGAGTCATAAAATAAAACCAGGCAAAACTACTATTTCGTTTCACGCACGCTGAATGGTATCTGATTTAAAAGCTATTTGAGAGCCTTGGATTCCATTTATAAATCAGAAGCCCCGGTTCTGCTTTACCGATTTTACCTCACGCATCAAATCCTCCAAATAATCCGTTTGCAATTCCTGTATCTCCAACAATTTGCGATTATGCTGAATAATGAGATAATCTATCTTTTCATTTAGAAGTTTTATTTCCAGCTCCGCTTTCAGATTAATTTTATAATCATGTTCACTCCTTTGACGATCTTTTTGTTCCTGACGATTCTGACTCATCATAATAACGGGCGCTTGTATGGCTGCCAAACAAGATAAAATCAGATTTAATAAAATAAAAGGATAAGGATCGAAAGGCTTTTCGGAAAACACCCAGATATTCACAGCCATCCAAAACAGAATGAAACTGAAGAAGAACAGAATAAAGGTCCAGCTTCCCCCAAATCCTGCAATTTTATCTGCAACCTTTTGACCTAAAGTAAGACCACCCTCCATTTCTTCTTCGATATTTTCTGATAAAATCGAATTGGTTTCCAAGGCATGAACAACGGATTGATCTAATGCCATTAATTCTCCTTTCTCTTGATGAATCAACCACGCCACATACTTTCTGCGGTATAGGTTCAGTTGCGCCAAAGAAATATAACCCTCTCGGGTAAGATTCGGAAAATCTTTCTGAATCAATAAGAATACCCCCTCTCTTACTTCTCCAAGTGCAATCGCTTCTGCCGGATTTAATGCAATACCGGATATTTTACAATGTGGCCTGGATGCTTTCATAGTTTTCATTTAATACCTCAAATATCTGATAAAATAGTTAATCTATCTTTCAATGGTGTTATTCTTGACCGTCAACCATCCGAACATCTCTATCTCTATTGCCGTATCTTTGTCCTATGAAGGTTTTATTAATCGGCACAGGTGGTCGAGAACACGCCCTGGCCTGGAAAATCGCATCCTCTCCTTATTGTACCCGCCTTTTTGTCGCAAAAGGAAATGGCGGTACTGCGGAATGGAATGTCCCTTTGATTCCGGATCA
This sequence comes from Bacteroidota bacterium, assembly GCA_947459115.1. Taxonomy (GTDB): domain Bacteria; phylum Bacteroidota; class Bacteroidia; order J057; family RFSG01; genus CANHCC01. The sequence goes on from CANHCC010000157.1 coordinate 5,205, forward strand.
ACCCTCTTCCGTACTGGCATTTTGTAAATCTGAAACCATTGACCTGGTAGTGATTGGGCCGGAGCAACCCCTGAGTGAAGGACTTGCCGATACTTTGCGCGAAGCGGGTATTCTTGTGGTTGGCCCGGGTAAAGCGGGTGCTCGGCTGGAAAGCAGCAAAGTGTTTTCAAAAGCTTTCATGGAGAAATACCACATCCCAACGGCCAAAGCCCAGTACTTTTTGAGGGAAGACTATGACGAAGCGTTACTCTTTCTCATGCAACAACCCCTGCCGGTGGTCATCAAGGTGGACGGCCTAGCTGCCGGAAAAGGTGTCATCATCGCCAACAATCATGACGAAGCCATAAAGGCTCTGGATGATATTTTTCATGAAGATTCGTTTGGTCCGGCAGGCGATAAAATTCTCGTTGAATCTTTTTTGACAGGAAAAGAAGTTTCGGTATTTATACTTACCGATGGAAAAAACTGGATTCTCCTCCCGGAAGCCATGGATTATAAAAGAGCCCGGGAAGGTAACCTCGGGCCTAACACCGGGGGTATGGGAGCCATTTCTCCTGTCCCTTTCTTTACCCAATCCCTTAAAAATTGGGTTTCTGAAAACATCATTGAACCGACCCTGAAAGGCCTTCGGGAAGAAAATATAGAGTACAGAGGCTTTATCTTTTTTGGTCTGATGACCGATGGTGAAGAAGCGAGAGTGATTGAATACAATGTCCGTATGGGCGATCCTGAAACCGAGGCCGTCATTCCTCGAATCGTTTCTGATATTTTACCTTTATTAAAGGATGCTGCTTCTGGCAATCTCTCCGCCCCGGCTTTAGAAATTTCCCCACGCGCAGCAGCCACCACCGTGTGCGTCAGCGGAGGATACCCGGGTGTGTTTGAAAAAGATTTTCCCATACAATTGCATGGAAAACATCAAGACATCCTGTATTTCCATGCCGGCACCCGAATGTCTGATAATCAGTTGCTGACTTCCGGTGGGCGCGTCATGGCGGTAACCGGCTTAGGCGACACCCTTGAAGACGCTGTGAAACACTCTCCCGAAGGAGCCGATGCTGTACAGTTCGAGAAAAAATACTTTCGCCCGGACATTGGTACCATTTATTGATGCAA
>CANHCC010000158.1 GCA_947459115.1 Bacteroidota bacterium
GAAGTCGGAATCTGATAAATACACCGAGCGGATAATTTTAAAGGATACCGGGAGATTTTGTTAATTTTGGATATGCGATTTCCATTTATCCCCTTTGTTTTCATAACCCTGCTCCTATCCCTTTCCTGCAAAAACGAAGTCAATCTCAACGCGCCGCAAAAGGATATGTTGGTGGTATATGGGGTTTTGAATCCCAATTCTGATATTCAATTCATCAGAGTTAGTAAGTTGTTTTTACCGGAAGGAGATGCGATTCAATATGCAGCGAATAATGACTTAACTCTGAACAGCACCCAGGCAGAGGTGTACCTGCAAGGCATTAAAATGCGGGATACCTTTATCACCCGAAATACAGGAATTTTTACCGCCGGGCAACATGTATTTTATCTGGACAAAACAGATCTCACCATACAAGCTGGAACTCGTTATAATCTGGAGGTTAAGTATTTACCCAATCAGGCAGCAAACATTAAAGCGCATACAACCATACCTGCCAGGCCTCAGTTGATTTCACCATTTTCGCCGATTTATTCCGGAGGCGGGTTAAATATCGCCAATGCGCCGGTTGCATTTGAAAATGCAACAAAAATCACCATTGCCAAAACAACCTATGCCGCCTCTTATGAGCTAAGAATGTTCTTCAAATATTTTGAAAACGGATCTGAGCGTAATGTAGTCTATGGCCCAAGATCTTTCACAACCTCAGTTAATTGTACCGGCGGAAAGGACATATGTTATGGACTACAAAAAGGAGAAGTATTAGACTTTATCCTTTCCACACAACAAGTATCAAACCCCTCCCCTAATTATTACACAAGTATAGATACGCCCCTCAATGTGCCCTCGGCCCAAATTGATCGGTTAAATAAATCTAACTATTTAAGTATTACTGCCGTAGATTCCTTTTTGTATTTATATATGTTGGCAAATAATTCCAATTCCTCTTCATTTGCAACGAGCACTTTGGAATACACGAATATAGAAAATGGTGCCGGTGTATTCGGCTCTTTTTCTGAAGCTGGTACCTATGTAGATTTTACCCAATGTGGGAAATATCTATTACATTTTAATAATGCAGCGTCACCAGGCAGTTACTGTCGTTTGAATTAGGACAGGTCACCAACCAACTATCTGACAATTTGTCACAAACCAATCTCATGGCACTGCTCTTGTCAGGGGATGTTCAACAGCAAAAAACTAAGCTGTCTATTAAGAACATTTTTTGATTTAGAACATGGGAAAGATTATCGGAATTGACCTGGGCACCACCAACTCCTGCGTATCCGTTATGGAAGGCAACGAGCCGGTCGTAATTGTCAACCAGGAAGGTAAAAGAACCACTCCTTCTGTGGTAGCCTTCACAGAAGAAGGAAAGGGTGAAAGAAAAATCGGCGATCCTGCAAAAAGACAGGCAATGGCCAACCCTAAAAACACAATTGCTTCTATTAAGCGTTTTATGGGACGCAACTATGAAGAAGTAAAAAATGAAATTTCAGAAGTTACCTACGATGTTGTTCGTGGGGACAATAATACCGCGCGAGTAAAAATCGCAGACCGCATCTTCACCCCTCAGGAATTATCGGCCATGGTACTTCAGAAGCTAAAAAAAGCTGCGGAAGATTACCTGGGACATGAAGTAAAAGAAGCTGTCATTACAGTGCCTGCTTATTTCAATGATGCACAGCGCCAGGCAACCAAAGAAGCCGGCGAAATTGCAGGTCTCGAAGTAAAACGTATTGTAAATGAGCCTACTGCAGCTGCCCTCGCTTATGGTCTGGACAAACAGAACAAAAGCATGAAGATTGCAGTCTTTGACTTGGGTGGCGGTACTTTTGATATCTCTATCCTCGAGCTGGGAGACGGTGTTTTTGAAGTGCTTTCTACCAATGGAGATACCCATCTCGGAGGGGACGATTTTGACAAAATCATCATTGACTGGATGGCTGAGGAATTTTTGAGCAAAGAGAAAATTGACCTCAGAAAAGACCCCAGAACCCTACAGAGATTGAAGGAAGCTGCTGAAAATGCAAAGATTGAATTATCTAACCAGACTCAGGCAGAAATCAATCTTCCCTATATCGCCATGACCGATCAGGGCCCTAAAAATCTGGAACTCTCCCTGACCCGTGCAAAATTTGAGCAATTGGCAGACACCCTCTTCAAACGCTGCATGGAACCATGCAAAGCCGCTCTGAAAGATGCAAAAATGACCATCAATGACATCCACGAAGTTATTCTGGTTGGGGGTTCTACCCGTATCCCAAAAATTCAGGATATGGTCAAAGATTTCTTTGGGAAAAACCCTAATAAAACGGTTAATCCGGATGAAGTCGTCGCCATTGGTGCTGCGATTCAAGGAGGGGTGCTTTCCGGAGATGTTAAAGGCATCGTCTTGTTGGATGTTACGCCTCTTTCTTTAGGGATTGAAACGATGGGTGGGGTGATGACCAAATTGATAGAGGCCAATACGACCATTCCGGTAAAAAAATCTGAAGTTTTCTCTACTGCTTCAGACAATCAACCCTCTGTAGAAATTCATGTGCTTCAGGGAGAAAGAGCTATGGCTTCCGACAACCGTACTCTTGGACGCTTCCACCTGGATGGCATTCCGCCCGCACCGCGTGGCGTTCCTCAGGTAGAAGTAACTTTTGATATTGATGCCAACGGGATTCTGAGTGTCACAGCAAAAGACAAAGCAACCAATAAGGTTCAAAACATTCGTATCGAAGCCTCAACAGGATTAAGTGATGCTGAAATCGAAAAAATGAAGAAAGAAGCCGAATTGCATGCAGATGCAGACCGTAAGCGCAAGGAAGAAGCCGAAAAAATCAATCAGGCCGATACCCTCATCTTCACTACTGAGAAACAATTATCCGAATACGGAGATAAACTTTCCGACAATCACAAAACAGCCATCAATGCAGCTTTGGCAGAATTGAAAGAAGCGCATCAGAGCAGAGACCTCACCCGAATTGATGCGGCTTTAACTGCCTTGAATTCAGCATGGAGTGCGGCTTCGCAAGAACTGTACAATGCACAACAACAATCCGGACAACAGTTCCAAGCGGAAGATCCTAATGCGGCGAATCCTTCTGCATCCGGAAATGAACCCCCTGCGGATGTTGCGGATGTTGATTATGAAGAAGTGAAAGACGAGAAAAAATAAACGATCTCAGACTAAAATAAAAAAGGGGCGAATGCCCCTTTTTTATTGACCGCTTATTTCAAAAAAATTAAGACGCCCAGTTTTTCACGGTAACAATAACCTCCTCTACCCAAGCTAAAATACCCGGAGAATCGTGGTCATGAGAATCCTCAAGTGGAATTTTGCAATTACCATGTGCCATAGAATGGTTCATACAACAGTAATACCAGTCATCCACGCGAGAAGGTCGCATCAGGATGCTGGCCTCCCGATCAATAATGTTTAATTTTTTTTCGGGCTGATTTTCCTGATCTTCTTCCGGCAGATTACTGCCTTTTTTATCCGGCTTCAACAACTCTTCCAAATTGGGCTGACCGGCATTAACCCAGGCAGTAAACCAAAATGAACCTATTCTATAAATGGTGGTACGCATCCGCCTTTCAACCTGACCACCAAGGCGCTGATGATATGCTGCTGTAAAATCCCGGGAATAGACTTTTGTCAATACATTGTTGCGATTCTCATACCCATATTTGCGATCCGGACCATACTCTTTCGTTAATTGCTTCTCGAAAGAAAATACAGAATCCAAGGCGGTATGGCTTTCCAGAACTGTTTTCCATGCCTCGTCCAAAGGGTCTTCTATGTAAGCCGCTCTCCCTACAAAATAATTATAGGTATCTCCGTACATCTCCGGAATCCTTCCTTCCCAAAACCCATGTATGCCATTTTGCCCGGTCATTTGACCATTATAATTTTCAGTGGTATGAAGAGGCACATTGGAATCGCCCACATAATGGCCCAAATCTGTTGCAGTCTTCAAGATCCGTTTTACATCTTTATCCCGGAAAGCCTGGGTCAGACGCATCAGCATAACCTGTAAATGCCAAGGGACGATTCCATACGACCTCAATGAATCTTCAGAATATTTATGAACCGCATCTTTCCATTTTCTGGGAATATTAGGAAAGGGGAAAGTATCGAAATGATCCACATCTATGTAATGGTTTTCTGCTTCTCCTTCCACCATATAGCGGCGACTGTCCGGGTCCACCGCATGTTCTGTAACATATTCAAGATGAAACTTAAAGAACTTGATCATCTCCGGAGGCAGCGTAAATACGGCCAGTCGATTCAGACGCTTGTGCGCCCAAAAGCCCCAGGCCTGTACCGGGATAGTTTGAAACAACAATAACAACGAAAGAAAAACACTTAAAACACGCATAATCATAAAATTATATAAGTATGTTGCCCTTTTTTGAACACTAAAGAACAAAAGCGAATTACAAATTTAACGATTGCAGACTACAAAGAGGTTGCTTCAAACCCTATATAATATAAGATTTTTATTCCTTAAGTTGAGCAAGGGTTAATCAGAAATGATCCATAACACAAATCGCTGTGGCCTATTTTATGTAAGTATAGCATATTATTAGGCCAACCCTTGAGTTAAATAAATTGTTTTATAAGACAAGTCTTGTCCATGAGTTGTCGCATTGTGGTTTAAGGACAACTCACCGTCCGAAACGCTTGAATGGGAGGATAAGGGGTCTTATGCTGTAACTGCGGCTAATCTATTGGTTGTATGTTTAATCAGACCTGCATGGGTCTGTCACCAAATAAATTTCGTACCCTTAACCCGCGTGTTTTTATATCATTGTAAAAAGTGATAAAAGTTACTGTATAGAAAATACACACCACCGAACTTTGTGTTGTATTCCTCTTTAACAGCAAATCAACAGCATATGAAAATAGAACAAATTTATACGGGATGTCTGGCACAAGGTGCCTATTACATCGAATCAAATAGGGAAGTGGCAATTATAGATCCGCTTCGCGAGACCCAGCCCTATCTGGATAAAGCCAATGCTGATGGCGCCAAAATCAAGTATATTCTCGAAACGCATTTTCATGCAGACTTTGTATCGGGTCATATAGACCTCGCAAAAGAAAGTGGGGGAAGTATTGTTTTTGGTCCTACCGCAAAAACAAATTTTGAGGCCATCATCGCAAAAGATGGAGAACGGTTTAAACTGGGCCAGATTGAAATAGAAGTATTACACACGCCGGGCCATACAATGGAAAGTTCCTGTTTTCTGGTATATGATGAAGCAGGAAAGCCGCATGCAATATTCACGGGAGACACCCTCTTTATTGGAGATGTGGGCCGCCCGGATCTGGCCGTAAAAAACGACATGTCTCAGGAAGATTTAGCAGGATATTTATATGAAAGTCTAAAACATAAAATCCTCCCTCTACCGGATTCTGTCATCGTATATCCAGGTCATGGTGCTGGTTCAGCTTGCGGTAAAAATATGAGTAAAGAAACCTGGGATTTGTTGGGTAACCAGAAAAAAATGAATTATGCACTAAATCCCAGCCTATCCAAAGAAGCCTTTATCCAAGAAGTAACGAAGGGGCTAATCCCGCCTCCGGCCTACTTCCCCAAAAATGTAGTCATGAACAAAATGGGTTATACATCCGTCCATGAAGTTTTAGATCGAGGTGTAAAACCATTGTCAGCAGAAGCATTTGAGTTTTTAGCAGAAGAGGAAGGTGCCTTAATTCTTGACATCAGAGACCCCGAAGTATTTGCTAAAGGATTTATCCCCAATTCTATAAACATAGGCATCAATGGAAACTTTGCCCCATGGGCAGGTACTTTAATTCCAGATATTGAACAAAAGATTTTACTCGTTGGAGAATCTGAAAGTAAAATTCAAGAAGCGGTAATTCGTCTGGCCAGAGTGGGATATGACTTCTCTATCGGTTACTTGTCAGGTGGTTTTGAGGCTTGGGTAAATGCAGAAAAAGAAACAGATTCTATTGTTTCCATTACACCGGAAGAAGCATACAGACATTTAAAAAATAATCCAGAGGCTTTATTACTCGATGTAAGAAAGAAAAGCGAATACGATTCTGAGCGTGTAGAGTTTGCAACCAACGCACCTTTAGATTTTGTCAATGACAGTATGCTCAAGACCCCAAAAGACAAGGAAGTATTGGTGCACTGTGCCGGCGGGTATCGGTCTATGATTTATATTTCTATCCTACAAGCACGAGGATATCGCAACCTAATAAATATACAAGGTGGGTTTGGAGCAATTAAACAAAGTAATCAATTTCCGCTTACAGATTATGTTTGCCCGA
>CANHCC010000159.1 GCA_947459115.1 Bacteroidota bacterium
CTTTCAGGCATGTAAAGTCAAAATCAGCGAATCCACTGTGAAGCGCCTGATGGGTTTTGTAAAAGGCACGGATCAACCCCGACAATATACGCTGGATATTTTGGCCAATTATTTGGGATTTACCGACTATGACACGCTTTATTCCGGCATTCAGTTTCAACATAACTCGGCCTTTCAGGCCTTACAATCCATCGAGTCGGATAAGATTCCGGGTGGGACATTAATTGAATTTCAGTACGACCCCAATCGAAAGGTCATCGTCAAGCATGCCGGTAACCATACTTACGAAGTCTTATCCTCGGAAAATTCTAAGCTCAGGTCCGGGGATATTTTCCACACCGCTCAATTTGTTGAAGGGTATCCCTTAATTTTACAAGATATCCTCCGCGACGCTTCCTCACAGGGACAATTTATAGCCGGGAAATCCGGAGGGATTCATCATTTGAGGATCCTGCACCATGAGCCTGAACGAAAAGGCTGAGAACTCTGATTTTTTTTCGACCGAATTTCCGGAGGAATCGGAAGGAGATGAATTGATTCCGGGCGGGAATGGGGTATTTGAATTATACAAATGCCTGCATCACCGAAAATGGGTCATCCGTAAACAGATAAAACCGGACAAGGCTCTTCATCCTGCATGGCGGGAATCTCTTATTCGGGAGTTTGAAACCGGTTACCAAATGGTTCACCCGAATCTGCTCCAATATTATCATTTAGAGACTCAACCGGAAAACGGGTTGTATGTATTGCGGGAATGGGTAGATGGAGAATCTTTGGGGGAATGGACGCGCCGTCCTCACAGTCAAGCCGTAAAATTGAAGGTGTTGCGTCAACTACTGGAGGCCCTTGCGTATTTACACCGACATCAATTGTATCACCGGGATTTAAGTCCTTCGAATGTGATGATTACGCATCGAAGCAATCAGGTGAAGATTATGGATTTTGGTTTCTCCGCAGGGGAAAGTGATTTAATTCTGGCAGCAGGCACCCCTGCATGGTCTGCACCGGAACAGTTACAGGGTGCTTTGCCCGGCCCCCAGGGAGATTTGTATAGTATTGGAAAATTGGCAGGCTTAATTTTCCCAAAGGGAGAACAACCCAAACAAGTAGCCCTCTTGATTCAGGCTTGTCTTGAGCCGGATCCTATGAGCAGGCCCCCCTCTGCTGAACTCGCCCTGGAGTTGCTCAATGCCAGGACACCAAACATTGGCAAGAGGTGGCTTACAGGAGGATTGGCTTTAGGATTGGCATTGCTGGTATTCTGGGGAATAAAGGGAATCCGACAAGACAAACCAATTGAGGATACCCCGAAGCCCATTCTCCACAAGCAAGATGGGATTGGAAATTCTGAAAACAGGCAGGATTCAACCCCTCGCCTTGTTGGGGCAATACCGCCAGCTTCCTCTAAAATCGAAGCCTCCGGATTAGCACTTGGCATGAAGGACGAGGATTTACAGAAAGTGGCCCGGGGTTTAGGGCAGGACTTAATCCTGTGTTATGACAGCTGTGTGTCAGGTTTGCCGGAGACGCGTCCGGGCAGATATCGGTCAGGCTGTTTAAGTTGCTTTTATGCGTGTGAGCAATCCATACTTGAAGTCCTGACGGGGATGCAAAAAAGAAAGGTGTATAAGGATGGGGAGCTGGTTCTAATCAGTCGCTATTATGGGGAAACTTCAGGTCAGATATCCGATTCTATTCGTGGAGCCTTACTCACCTCCAGGACAAAGCGGAAATAAATACCCCGCCCCGGAAAGAAAAATACGAATGTATCCAAATGAATCTGCACGCCCCTTGTGAAAAGAGCGTGCAGATTGCAGTATAAAGAGACTTATAGAACCCTAAGCACAAGCCCTTTGAGGTACTCGCCTTCCGGATGATAAATACTTACCGGATGGTCTTCCGGCTGTGCAAGGCGGTGAAGAACCTGAACTTCCCGGCCGGCATCCGCAGCTGCGCCAAAGATAATTTTTCTAAATAAATCTGCGGAGATATGCTGGGAACAGGAGAATGTGAACAGAATACCCCCGGCTTGTATTTTACGAAGGGCCTTCATATTAATTTCCTTATACCCTCTGCTTGCCTTATCGACAGTAGAGATATGCTTGGTAAAGGCCGGGGGGTCCAGGATGATTAAATCATAAACATCTTCCGGCATGTCTTTCAAAAACTGAAAACAATCCTCTGTAATGGCCTCATGCCGCTTATCTTTGGGGAAGTTCAATTCCACAATCTGCTTGCACAACTCAGTAGCCTTGCCCGAGATATCAACCGATACGACAGTCTTTGCGCCGCCTGCCAGGGCATAAACACTAAATGCACCGGAATAAGCAAAAGTATTGAGCACTTTCTTGCCCTTTGCATAAGTTTGAAGCAAATGCCGATTCTCTCTTTGGTCCAGAAAGAATCCTGTCTTTTGTCCGGATTGTACTTCTGCCAGAAATTGAAAGCCATGCTCCGAGAAGGGGACTAAAGATTTTTCTTCCCCGTGCAACCATTCCATTTCCGGATTGCCCTGCTCCCCTTCCCCTCTTCTCAAAATCGAAGTAACGCCCGGCACTTTTATCAATTCATCCTTTAGAAAAGAACTTAGACGCATCATACCCGCAGTCCTCAGCTGTACCACCAGTACCGAATCAAAACGATCAATAATTAACCCCGGAAGAAAATCACCTTCCGCATGCACCAACCTATACCCATTGGTATCGGAAGAGATGCAGGAATTTCGCCAATGTATGGCTGTTCGAAGCCTTTCCTGAATTACAATGCGTTCCTCTACATCAGGGTCATCTCCCCAGCAAATCAAACGACAAACGATTTGGGACTTTGTGGCAATGTGTCCGTGGGCCAGGAGTTGACCCTCGGAACTTACCACTCTCACCCAATCCCCTTCCTGGCATTTGGGCATACGGGCAACCCCTCCGGAAAAAATCCAGGGGTGACGATTCAATACAGAGCGTTCACGACCCGGTCGTAAAATCAGCTCAGGGATTTTTTTATTCATTTACGGGAAGCGAGCAGGTTAACCAGACTGCCATTTTCCATAATCGGAATGACAGGATGGGTATCCTTTCTTAAACAATATTTAACATCTTCCTGAAGATTCAGGTGCATGAGTCTTTGGAAATGTGAGGAGTTTTTTAAAAAATATCTTTTTCGGAAATTAGCGGCTTTGAATAAGGTCTCAGCAACCAATGCAGAGTCTTCATGTAAATCATACCACTGCCTGAGTCTTTTAACCATGGCGCCTGCAAAAATGGTGTCCTCCAGATTGATTCGATTTTTCCATCCTGAGCAAACGAGTAAAATATTTTCATCTTGTTTGCCCAACCATTCAGTTAAGACAGAGATATTAGCGAAAGAACCCACCACAATTTTTTTAGCATGCGAAACGGCATGTATGGCCTGAGTGCCATTGGTGGTAGTCATGGCAATGGTCTTTCCCTTTAAAGCAGGATTTTTATAAGAAAATGGACTATTCCCAAAATCAAATCCTTCGACCATTTCTCCATTCCTTTCTCCTCCCACCAGAAAGCCCTGTTGGCGGTAAGCCATACAGTCTTCAATGCTTTCGACAGGAATGATTCGCTCTACGCCATGATCAAAAGCCACGCACATACTAGAGGTGGCTCTTAAGACATCTATTACCACCGCAATGCTTTCCTCTACTTTAAATAAATCCACCATCGCAGGCGTCAAACAGACGCTGACACGCTTACGCTTTTTGGATATAGGAGAGAAACCGAGCAAATTTTATTTGTTAAAAAATGGTAATCAAAAATTATCTTTTCAGGAAAGGCGGTTTTACGACCTTGGCTTTCACCGGCTTGTCGCGAATGATGACATCAATCTCTGTTCCTTCGGTAGCAAAGGCCGCTTCTACATATCCCATTCCAATGCCTTTTTTAAGACTTGGACTTTGAGAGCCGGAGGTCACTTTTCCAATCACATTTCCCCCGGAGCTCAATACATAATCATGACGAGGAATACCCCGGTCAATCATTTCAAACCCGACCAGTTTGCGCTTTAGCCCATCTGCTTTTTGCTGATTAAGCTTGTCACTATCTATAAAACTCCCCTTTGCCAATTTGGTAATCCAGCCCAGGCCAGCTTCTAATGGAGAAGTGGTATCATCAATATCATTTCCATATAACATGTAGCCCATTTCCAATCGAAGGGTATCTCTGGCCCCCAATCCTATAGGCTGAATGCCAAATTCTTTTCCTGCCTCCATCAAATCCACCCAACACTTCACTGCATGTTCATTCGGAATTAAAATCTCAAAACATTTTTCTCCGGTGTAACCGGTCGTAGCGATTAAGATATTCGGAATCCCATTGAAGGTGCCGGTAGCAAAAGTATAATAAGCTAAATCTCCAACGGGCATATCCGTGAGTTTGGCAACTGTGGCGGCTGCCAGAGGTCCGGAAACGGAAAACAAAGAATAATCGTCTGAGACATTTTCCAAAGTAGCGCCCAGGTCATTTTGTTTGTTAATCCAGTCCCAATCTTTGGCGATATTACCGGCATTGACCACAATCATGTAATCATTTTCGCCCTTCATATACACGATACAATCGTCCACTATTCCACCTTTTCCATTTGGGAAACAGGAATACTGAGCCTTACCGGGTGTAAGTTTGGAGGCATCATTGGTGGTTACTTTTTGAATGAGCGCCAAAGCAGAAGGGCCTTTAATTAAAAACTCCCCCATGTGAGACACATCAAAAATGCCGACTTTTTCCCGAACACAGAGATGTTCTTCCAGATCACTGCTGTACCGCACCGGCATTTCCCAACCTGCGAAGGGAATGATTTGCCCCTTTAGTTTTACATGTTCATCATAAAGGACTGTTCGGCGGAGTGCCTGCGTATCTGTAGTGGCCATAATTAAGTCTTGTTAAGGATCAGTGTGTAAAAATACTCATGTTTCCGGATATTCGCGTGAACTACTTTTTTTACCAACTGTTCCTGTAAGACCAAATTTGGACAACATAGAGATTCAAACACTTAACTTTCTGAATTATAAAGGCTTGTATCGGGATGCCTCAAAAATCTTTTTATGATCCCTTCTTTTCATCAATTCAGGCCAGGACAAATCCGGATGCTTCTGTCTAAAAGCCTGAATAATTTTCCATCCGAGAAACATACCAAGACGGTCAGCACTTTCAGCGGAAAGATTCGGAGTGTAAGGTTTATCATTCAAATACTTCTCAAACTTCATGTAATCAGTAGAGAACAAAATGGGCACCAGCTCTTTGTAAATATCAGCCTCATAGGCTTGAACAAACGCCATTTGTGCGGAAGAATAACTTAGTCTTACCGAATCGGGCACCTCCGGCAACATTTCCTCCAAAAAGGCCTGCCACAAACCCTGGGTCAGGATATAATCAATAAAAGCCGGGGACTGACTTATATCCGGTTCCGGATGAAGATATTCCGCAAAATGTCGCATCGCTGCCACAGGAAGATAATCGGGCTTACACCTTCTGCGGATGTATTTAGGCAAATCACCGGAATAAAAGGGAAACTTTTCCCCCAGAAAATAATCCAGGCTTATGCCTAAATACCGATCTGACAAATAGCTTTGATCTTTCAGGCCGGACTCGGGCTGGTAACCTGTCAGATAAAAATATACCTCAGGCAGAGGTTCCTTAGGAAAATGATAATGAAAACGGCGCAGCGGTGGCTGAAGTAAGGCCTTAAAATCATAAGACGCCGGAAAATGACTCAAAACGGAATCGGTTAGTTGAGCGGAGCGTGGATCCTGGCAGAAATACTGAATAAAACGGGGATACAGACTATCAGCGACCGTGGTATCCCCATTAAACAGCCATTCCTGTAAAAAAGGCAAATGCCCATCTAACTGCCTTCGAATACTGTCCTCTTTTAAGTTTTTACCCTGACGCATAAACCCCCGAAAAATCACATCCAAACGCGTCATCTGAAGTTGAACCTCAGGCGCTTCTTGGGGAATTTCTTTGTGCCCCCCCTCTTCGGTACAGGCAGAGATTAGGAATATTAAAAAACAGGCTACCCAGCGCATGCAAAATTTCATAACTCAAAATTACACACAATCCCTGTTAGAGAAACCCAGGTGCCGGGAATTCAAATTCGGGACTCCAAGAACGCTAAGTATCTTTCGGGACGATACACTGTCCTGAAGGGACATCTCCCTTTCTGGGCGGCTTTAGCCCCACACAATAGGCATGGGTTCAAGGCAAAACAGGGGCATGTAAGAATGCTGTAAATATTTACCGTCTTCTCTCGATAA
>CANHCC010000160.1 GCA_947459115.1 Bacteroidota bacterium
GTCTTTCTCCGCAGGCTCAAAGCCTTTTCCCTTAACCGTTACGCAATGTAATATCTTGGGTCCCGGGATATGACTTAAGTCTTTAAGGATGCGAACCAGATGATTGACATCATGGCCATCCACCGGGCCAAAATATCGAAACTGAAGTGCCTCAAACAGCATTCCCGGTTTTGACATTGTGGCCTTAAGGCCATCTTCTAATTTGGAGGCAATGGCCTGAGCATTGGGTCCAAATTTGCTGATTTTACCTAAAAGATTCCATACTTCATCTCTAACCTTATTGTAGGTTTTAGAGGTGGTGATATCCGTCAGGTATTCCTTTAATGCCCCAACATTGGGGTCAATCGACATGCAATTGTCGTTAAGAATAACTAAGAGGTCCGCATTTTCTGAGCCGGCATGGTTCAGGGCTTCAAAGGCCATCCCGGCAGTCATTGCACCATCCCCAATCACAGCCACAATCTGACGCTTTGGTTCTTGTTTATAGCGGGATGCGACCGCCATTCCCAAACCGGCAGATATTGAGGTGGAGGAATGGCCTACACCGAATGCATCGTATTCTGATTCTGAGCGTTTAGGAAATCCGGATATACCTTTATAGAGACGATTGGTATGAAATTCTTCTCTTCTTCCGGTAATAAGTTTGTGCCCGTAAGCTTGATGTCCCACATCCCAGATAACCTGGTCGTAAGGGGTATTGAAAACATAATGTAGGGCAGTGGTGAGTTCTACTACGCCAAGGCTGGCGCCAAAATGACCTCCATAAACCGAAACATGCTCGATAATATAATCTCTTAGATCTTTGCAAAATGCCTGCAATTGGTCTTCAGGTATGTGCTTTAGATCTTCAGGGGAATTGACTTTAGAGAGCAGTTCTCCGGTATGGATTTTATTCATGGTTGAAGTAAAATGTAAGAATTAACCCTGCCGGGTCCTACAAAGTTCCGAAAAAAAAGCCTTTGACTGAAATAATCTTACTTGATAAGCAGATTCTTTTGAGATTCGCGATGAATGTAACCGGAAATTTCCTGAATGATTTTCTCCATAGGGGCGTATTCCTTCCCCCCTTTAATCATAATACAAACCAGATAATCTCCTACCGGCGTATTGGTATAGACAATACCACAATCGTGCAATTGCTTACCTTGATCGGATTCTCTTTCCCCAAATTTGTGGGCAATGACAACACTCGTATCCTGAATGCCCTTTACCAATCCGTTTTTATACTCTACTCTGCTCATAATTTCAAGCGCTTTGGCGGAGTGGTAGCGGTTTAAATAGGTTGCATTGTACAATATTCGTAAGAAGGATCCATAATCCTTGGCTGAAATGCCATAAACATCTCTTACATCAAAGACCGATTGTATGCCTAAATCTCTGAATGCATGGTCCAAGATTTCAGGTGAAATTGCGGATTTAAGAATTGTTGCGGCATCATTGTCCGAATATACAATCATGTATTCAATCAATTCGTCTATGGTATATTCGCTTCCTCTTTTTAGTGCCTTACTGCCAGGGATTCTATTTGGAAAGGCTGGCGGAATACCATCGTGAAATGCAAACTTTTTTGTTGTAAAAGAGGGGTCTTTTTCAAGTTGCTTATAAGCGGCAATCATTAATGGAACTTTCAGCAGACTCGCCGGTATGAACTGATCTTTTTCATGAACGCCAGTCCACATACCTTCTTTCAACTGCCTGAAATAAACTGCAATATTCCGAATGCCGGGAGTTTTACTGTGTTTTTCAATCTCCGTTTTAAGTCCTGAAGCAAAGTTCGGACTGATTTCACTTGAGACACCCTCACAATCCAGTAAGGGACTGATCATCTTGTCCAGGTATTGATTTCCAGCATCATGATTTGGGTCTCTTTGAGGTAAAGTACTATCGGTATTATTCAACTTGGATATTAAAGATGTCGAGTTATCACTTTTGTTCCACCATACGCATGTACCTATAGCTACCACTAACAGTAATGCCGCAACAAAAAATAGTCGTTTATTCTTCATCAACTGAGTTCCCAAGGATTTTATTCTAAATGATAAAAATTATCAATTTACAAAGGTAAGCAACAAACAACAGGTCGCAAGCAATCGATTTTTCTTGATTTTGTGATTGGAAAAAAATTATGTTTGAATGGTGTGTTTGTTTTCTATTGAAAATATAAACAACAGCAAGAATGATATAAGGCCATTCAAAAGTAAAAGTTCATTCCCCAATTTGTAGGACCCAAATAATTTTTCTTGTTGTGTATAAAGAAATAGGCAGAGGAGTGGAGCCAGGATGGAAACGAATGGTACCCATCTGTCCCGGGTCTTTCGCTTGGTCAGAATTCCAAACGCAAACATCCCGAGAAGTGGTCCATAAGTAAAGGTAGCAAGCTTGAGTACCCATGAGATGATGCTGTTGTCTGATCCGGGTGTTTGTCTTGACGCTAATCCATTAAGGACTAAAATAGCAAGAAACAAAATCATCGCCATGCCAACATGAATGATTTTACGGGTTTTAAGATTGTTCGGGGTATCCTCTCGTATATCGAGTATATCTATCGAGAATGAGGTGGTGAGGGCGGTTAAGGCGCCATCGGCGCTGGAATAGGCAGATGCCGTAAGTCCCAGCAAGAACAATATCATCAAAGCAGGAATTTGTTTGCCCAGTAAATCCAAGGCGAGCCAGGGGTACAGATGGTCTGATTTCTCCGGTATGCTCAGGTGGTTGAGGTCACAATATTTGTAGAGAACTACGCCCAGGACAAGAAAACAAAAATTGACGATTGCCATAGCCAGACTAAAGGTGACCATATTTTTTTGAGCCGATCTAATGTCTTTGCAGATTAGGTTCTTTTGCATTTGATCCTGATCCAGACCGGTCATGACGATAGCGATAAAAGCCCCGCCCAGAAAATGTTTCAGAAAAAAAGATGCTTCGGAAGGATTAAAGTTAAAAACCCTTGTGTAATGGTCTTCTTTTCCTGTTAACCAAGAATCCCCCGGTATCAAACAGAGGGTAAGCAATACGGCTCCAACGAGGCAGGTGGATTGAAGTGCATCCGTCCACACTAAAGTTTTCATTCCCCCATCGATGGTATAAAAAAGTATGAGCGCAATTGTTCCGGCAACTGTAACTTCAAAAGGAATTCCCCACTTAGAAAAGATAAATTCCTGTAGAACCCCGGCTACCAAAAGCAATCGGGCTGCTGTTCCCAACAGTCTTGATAGAATAAAAAATACCGATCCGGTTTTATAGGCGTTTTTACCTATTCTCGATTCCAGGTATTCATAAATCGTGGTCAGGTTCATTTTGTAGTATAGAGGCAATAAAACAAATGCAATCACAAGATAGCCTGCAACATAGCCCATGACCACTTGAAAATACTCCATCCCGGATTTCCCGACCATGCCGGGCACGGAAATGAAGGTTACCCCTGAAAGTGAATTCCCTAACATACCCCATGCAACGAGGAGCCACGGCGTTTTTTTACCCGCCAGGAAGAAGTCATTCATTTTTGTGCCCCCTTTTTGACTTGTCAGCCTAGAAATTAAAATCAGAATGCCGAAATAAAAAAGTAAGGTCGCAAATGGTAAAAACTGCAAAAGTTTCATGGCCGCAAATTCGGTATAAAGCCAATTATTTCTCTTATGGAGGCTAATTTTTTAATAGGAGTTCATTGAGTTCTGATTTGGTTTGAATTAATTTGATCGAAAAAAATATTTCAAAAATTTGATTATCAGATATATAGACAGTTTAAAAATCGGTTATTTTACACATGAAATAATGTTTAAAGATTTGTAAAAAGTTACTATGTGGTTGTTCCAGAGACATTTTTTAAAAAAAATTATGTACTTTTGTATGTGGTATTAATCTACCACAAAACTCTAAGTTGTGATTGTTGAAGTTTAGACAAATTAATTTTATGAGAAAAGTCTTTTATCTTGTCTTGACCTTAGCCTCGTTGTTTTTAAAACAGGATGTTTGGGCTAATTTTATCAATGTGCAGAATACAACCCTTACCGGGCAAAATACAACAAATGGAACGATACAAGTTCAATTTGATTTGTCATGGAATAATTCCTGGCGTGATTCTATCAATTATGACGGCGCATGGGTATTTGTGAAGTATAGAATAGGTTCCGGAAACTGGATACATGCCAATTTATCTAGCACGGGCTCCGTTAATGGGACCGGAACAAGCCATGTGATTCAAATTGCCCCTCTAACCGCCACGAGTATTCGTCCCGGTGCCATGATTTACAGAGGGGTCGGCGGTGTTGGAAATTTTAGTGTTACGGGAATGCAATTGTCGTGGGCTTACGGCAGTCAAACCGTTTCAAATGCCGATGCCCTTACAGCCCAGTTAAGGGTCTTTGCGACTGAAATGGTCTTTATTCCCCAAGGTAACTTTTTCGTAGGGGATGGTCAAAATGTACGTTACCACCTATACAATGGAGGTACTGCCCCCATTCAAATAACAGGTACTGCCTATTCTTCCCAGTTCTTCTTTAACGCAGTCAATATGACCCACAGGGTTCACGGCCAAAACGGCTTGGATATTAATGGCAATTCATTGGTCGATGCCTATCCAACGGATAATCCCGATTATCCTACCGGCTGGAAATCCTTTTGGATAATGAAGTATGAAATCTCTCAGGGTCAATATACTGACTTCTTGAACACCTTAACCTTTGATCAGCAAACCAATCGGTTTCCCGGGGGCAACGTTAATACTGTCAATTTTAACATTCAGTCTGGAACGACTACTGACAACAATCGCTACACCATCCGTGTTGGAACAACCGGAACCTCTCCTTCAACACCCCGGGTTCTGATTACCGTCCGTCCGGATAGAGCCAATAATTTTATGGATTGGACAGATTTAGCAGCCTTTTCCGATTGGTCGGGATTGAGGATGTTAACCGAACTAGAATATGAGAAAGCCGGAAGAGGATTTTTAAATGCGGTCGCGAATGAATTCGCTTGGGGAACAACAACAGGAGTTCCAGGTACGACCTTGAGTGGAACAGAAAACGGTACAGAGACTATTACTGAAGCAGGCGCGAATTATTCATTAATTAGCACAGCTCGGTCAGGTGGTGATGGTAATACCGGCCCGCTCCGAGTCGGAATCCATGCCACTTCTACTACTACCCGCACCCAATCCGGTGCATCCTATTTTGGCGTGATGGATCTAACTGGAAATGTTGGTGAAATGTACGTCAATGTTCAACACAATAATGGTCGTACTTATAGAGGGTATGATGCTCAATGGCATGGGGATGGTACATTGCTAGCGGATGGTTTTGCGAATGTTGCCAATTGGACAGGGAATGCCGCTACTATCACCAATGTTGCTACTACCGCAGTAACAGTGAATCAAAATACAGGATTTGTTTATCGGGGGCACAATCAATCTGTGACAAACGGCACAGATGATTATCGTCTGAATGATCGCTTCAGCGTTGGGACTACAGTGGGTGCGACAGCTACCTCTTTCAATAACTCGGGTAAGGTATTCTGGACCGGGGGAAGAGCAGGACGAAGTGGTTGGTAATTGCATCAACTTCTGTTTTTTGAATTAGTAACGCATTATATTATAAAAAAAGACCTTTGGCAAAAGGTCTTTTTTTTATGAGAAATATCAGGGAGTTTTAAGGGAATTCATGGTACTTATTTTCAACGGAGAAAATTCATCTTCCCTATGCATCAATAATCCGGAGAAAATTATGGCACTATGGTTTTTAAAGCAATAGTGGATTTATGTGGTCTATTATAGCCAAGAATGTGGAATGTTTCCCTGATAGGAAGTCGTCAAACGAAACATGTGATCAAGGGAAAATAAAAGCCTTTTGGTACAGAGGGCCATTGGGTGAGGGATTTTGATAACTTACCTGGCCTAAATCACATTTGTGATTTATGTCAGGTAGTAAAACGAGAGGGTTTTTAATAATGTAAATAGACTTCTCTGATTTTATCCGCTTTGTACATAAAGAATTAGGAATTCTGTTTAATGTCCTAATCCGCTTAGCGTATTACGCTTAGATCTATCTCAATGTAATCCATTGGTTGAAAATCATAGAATTATTTATTTCTGTCCGTGGGGTATTTATGAATTTATATTATTATACTTTGTTTTTCTACTAAATTAACATGCTCAATATCAAATTTATACAGACAAAGTTAAATTCTGTCAAACCGGAAGTAATGGCATCCATGTGCGTGGTAAAAAAAAATATTAAAA
>CANHCC010000161.1 GCA_947459115.1 Bacteroidota bacterium
CCCGGGGAGGTGGGGGTAAGTTACTTACCCGGAAGGTGGGGGTAAGTTACTTACCCGGGAGGTTGGGGTAAGTTACTTACCAGGAGGTTGGGGTAAGTTACTTACCCAATTCTGGTCGGATATCTTTAATAATCAATTGAACAGACTCATTACCTCTGAATCGGTTAATATCCGCGTGGTAGGCAATGGCTACGGGTCCCTCTTCCAATAATCCGATTTTATCTGCCATCCCAAACGCGATGGCATCCAGGGTTGTATCCCCCTGAACCACTTTAAATTTCAGATGTTGATCTTTCAGGATTTGAATGTTTACCGCTTCTGCCGATTCCGTAGCAAATACCGGCTGTAAATTACCCGGACCAAATGGGGCCATTTTTTCTACCATTTTAATCAGAGGTCTATTGATGTTCTTGAGGTCGGCTACCCCATCAATGGTCAAAATAGGTGACAGGTGTTCCGGCTGAATACGAGATTCGACAACTTCTTCAAACTTGCGTCGAAACGACTCTAACTGTTCATCGGCTATGGTCATACCGGCAGCATATTTATGCCCTCCAAATTGAAGAATATGCTCTTTACACTCCAGCAAAGCGGCATACAAATCAAAGCCGGCAACACTGCGGGCAGAACCGACCCAATTCCCTTCAGAACGGGCAAGCAAAACAGTTGGCTTATAATGCTTTTCAATAACTCGGGAAGCAACAATCCCGACCAGGCCTTTATGCCATTCCGGGTGATTCAGGACTGTTGCCCGCTTACCCTCACGATTCAGGTCTTGTTCGATCATTTCCAAAGCCTGTATCGTATGGCTCTGATCCAATTGTTTTCGCAACGCATTATCTTCTTCGAGCTTTTGAGCCAGAGGCCCGAGGTCATCGGATTTTCCGGTAAGGACATCCACTGCGTGTCTGGCATGCGTAATACGACCGGCGGCATTGATTCTGGGGCCTAAGAAAAACACGAGATCTGTAACGGTCCATTCTCTTTCCCGATCAGAGAGATTTTTCAAAGCCACCAGGCCTTTGGTGGGATTGTTTCGAAGCTTTTGAAGTCCGTGGCTCATAAGAATTCTATTTTCGCCGATGACGGGCACAATATCACAGGCAATACTTAATGCGAGCAAATCCAAACCTATATTTAATCCCTCGGTATCTAATTGTATTTTTTCAAAACAGGCCTGAAGCAGCTTGTACCCTACCCCACACCCGGTTAGTTCCTTAAAAGGGTACTCACAATCTTTTCGTTTGGGATCTAAAACTGCTAACACCTCCGGAAGATCCCGTCCGGGCTCATGGTGATCGCATATAATCACTTCCAATCCTTTCTGGGTTGCATACCGCATTTGTTCGACGGACCGAATCCCACAATCAAGGGTAATCAGAAGCTTTGCGCCCGAAGCGGCTGCTACATCAATCCCTTTAAAAGAAACGCCATACCCTTCTTTATATCTGTCCGGAATATGATAAAAAACCGGAACGCCCAAAGATTCCAACACCAGGGTCATCATAGAAACAGAGGTTGTACCATCTACATCATAGTCACCCAAAAGGAACACCGGCTCTCTTGAACTAATCGCTCTGCATAATCGGTCAGAGGCTTCATTCATATCCTTCATCAAAAGAGGATTCCAAAGATGATTAAGATCGGGATAAAAAAACAACTTGGCAGTATCCAAGGAGGTAATACCTCTTTGTAATAGTAACGCGGCAAAATCCGCCGGAATGCCATTCAATTCCTGTTTAAGACGCTCAATTTCGTTCTTGTCGGAGGGGGTTGGGAGTTTCCAAATCGTCATATACAAAGGTAAGCATAGAATCAGGGAACCTGTCTGGAAAAATACAGATTTATTTACCAGTAATTTTTAGGTTTAATTTTATAGAATGCAAGATTGGCGATGGTTTTAAGGGGCAATAGGAAAATGGGAATCGGAAATCAGAAGGGGGGCTTGCACCAAGCGGGGGCTTGCACCAAGCAAGGGCTTGCACCAAGCAGGGGCTTGCACCAAGCAACTCCTTTCCCCAACCCTTCGTTAAAGGTTATTCATTAATTTTACACATTATCAGGACTTTTATTTTCATACTCACATTCCTGGCAGTGGGAATTCCTCAATACCTATCGGCGTCGCATCTGGCCGGAGGGGAACTCACTTATGAATGTCTGGGTAAAAACTCCAACGGACTGAATCGCTATCGGGTCCGATTTACACTCTATAGGGATTGTAGCAATTCAGGAAGTGTCAACTTTGATGCGTCGGTCGCTATTTATGCTTTCCGTGCTTCAGATGGTGGGTTGACAGATTCTTTGGTCATATCTTCCTTCACGCCGGATTTTCTTTCCCTGAGTCTAAACGATACTTGTGCCGAGCTTCCCCCGGGTGTATGTTATGAAAGAGCTGTATACTCCGGCATTATGGATTTACCGGATAATAATTTTGGCTATCATCTTACCTGGTCCCGGTGTTGCCGGAATGCCTCTATCCTAAACATCTCGAATCCCAATATAACCGGCACCACGCTGACAGTTCAGATCCCTCCTACGGCACTCTGCGACAATAGCCCCAAATATCTGAATGAACCCGAAATGGCTTTATGTCTGGGTCGGCCCTATTCAAGTTTTATCACGGCCTCCGATAGTGACGGAGATTCTTTATCCTATCATTTGTTAGCACCTTACACTGGCGGTAGTTCCAATGATCCTATCCCTGTCCCCCTTCCGCCTCCCTACAATACCGTGTTATGGAATCCGCCCTTCAACACCAATAATATTCTGGGAGGAAGTCCCCCGCTTACCTTGGAAGCAAGTTCTGGCTTGGTGCAAGCCATTCCGGATGTTTTGGGCCAATATACGCTGAGTGTGGCGGTGCGATCCTGGAGAAACAGCACCTTACTGACTGAGGTTAGAAGAGATTATCAAATCAATGTGCTGAATTGCCTTGCCGATATTGCGCCGGTTGTAACCCCGCCAACGGGTCCCCAGATTAATGGCAAGGAACTCACTTTTTATGCAGGACAGGAAAATTGTTTCTCGTTTCTCATCAATGACTCCCCGGATAACTTCGTGGTCTTTACTGCATCCGGGAGTATTTTTTCCCCACCTTCCGGCAATCCGGCAACTTATAATGGCGCGGGTTATGGATCGATCACCGGAAGATTATGCTGGTCTCCGGACTGCAGTTTGTCCGGCTTTTCCGGAACCGTCATTCTCTCATCCAATGACAATAATAATTGCCCTGCACCCAACTATACCATAGACACATTTTTCGTTAAAGTCATTCCTCCTGTCGTCCCTTCACCGCTCCTTCGTTGTGTTTCTGCAGAAAATGATGGAAGCGTAAAATTAGACTGGATGACCACTGAAACCATCCCCGGCTTCAAACATTATGCCCTTTACAGAAGCAGTGACCTGACACCGGAAGCAGAAATCATAACCCTGCAGGATAGCACCCGGAAGTCCTATACAGACATAGCGCCTTTCCCTTATCCCCCCGGCCTTCGATACCGAATTCAAACCTTTTTTGATTGTCCGGATACCAATCCCGCGGAAGTTTCGCCAAGTATCCCATTGATTCAACCCCAGGTTTCCCTTCAAAATTCGGTAAACGCTTCCATACAATGGGAGCCTTATACCGGATGGGAAAATCCCCTGTTGGATGTTTGGTCTTATCCACCGGGAGAGGCTATTCTTACAGGCTTTTCAGGCAATGGCACAACCTGGAGCAATTGTGATTTTACCGGGTATTTTCAAATCCAGGGACAAGATCCGGCAAGTGGCTGCCTGATGAAATCCGCACCCAGCGACAGTGTTCGGATGTATCTGGATCCTCCGGATGTTCTGAAAGGCTGTACGGCCTCAGTGATGGAGGAGAACAAAGGTGTTCAGATTCTTTGGTTACCTTTTACGGGAAAAGCAGGATTTAAACCGGTTGTGTACCGTAAAAATCCCGGAGTGGCCGATTATACTTTTATTCACGAAATCGAAGACCCTGCTACCGGCGTATGGCTGGATTCTGAAGCAAAACCTGAGGATGGTATTGTAGAATATAAATTAGGCTTCCGAAATCCTTGTCAGGTGGATGGAGACTGGTCTGACCCGTTTCATTCGTTTTATTTGAATGTAGAGAAATCCCAGAGCGGCTTTATCTCCAGTTGGACACCGGCTTATCTCTTGGGTGGTATTCAGGAATATGAAGTTCAGATCAGGGAAAGAGAAGAAATCAACGCCGTCTGGCTCGTTAAAAGTCGATTGTTTTCAGATCAGGATCGTTTCTTCAAGGACGAAGAAATTCTGACATCGCGAGAAAATTATTGTTATCGGATTCGGGCTTATCCCTCTCCGGAAGGGTGTACGACACACACCTGGTCTAATACCAGTTGCGAGAGACCTTTACCCGATATGGCCGTACCAGGTGCTTTCAGTCCTAATGGGGATGGCCTAAATGATTTTTTTAAACTGCCAACATTCGCAATCGAAACCTTTTTCATTCAGATATTTGACCGTTGGGGAAATGAGGTTTTTCAATCCCGAAATAAAGATTTTTTGTGGGATGGGAATAAAGACGGGAGCGCCTGTCCAGAGGGGATTTATGCCTATCAGCTTACCGCAAACGGATACGAAAGGCAGGTCATACAGAAAAACGGTACAATCACGCTCATTCGTTAATCTTTCTTTTGGAAAATCTTGGTTTTGGGCTTAATTTCCCTATCAAATCAGATTTTCACTTATTCCTATAAAGTGACTTTTTACCTACGATACTGTTTTGCGCTGCTGTTCCTGGCATCCGGGATGTTCGTTTATGGACATGAAACAGAATCCAATACCGTTCGTTTTTTTCCTAACCAAAAACAATGGCCTGCCCCTGTTCAATATCGGGCAGATATCCCTGATGGTGCCCTTTTCCTCACGGGTAATAAAGTGATTTACAATTTATACAACGGCAGCCAGCTTCGAAAAATCCATAAATATTTTTACAATCACCCCCCTGGTCCGGAAGCCCCAGAACCAGTATCCCCTTATCTCAACCATCATGCGCTTGAGATTCAATTGTCAGGAGCGAAACCAAACCCGACAATAATTCAGGAGAATAAAACATCGGATTACCGCAATTACTTTATGGGCAAAGATGCATCTCGTTGGGCATCCGGCGTGTATGGTTATGGAAAAGTGGTGTATCAGGAGGTTTATCCGGAAGTGGATTGGGTTTTTCATTCAGGGAAAAAAGGGCTGAAATATGATTTTATCATCAGGCCTGGCGGAGACCCTTCTTTGATTCAACTTGCATACAAGGGTCAGGACTCATTACGAATTGTCAATAATAATCTGGTCATTTATACTTCTGTTCAAACCCTGGTCGAAGAAAAGCCCATTGCCTGGCAATGGAAACAGGGCAAGAAAAAAGAGGTCAGGTGTGCCTATCAACTCGTTGGGAATACTTTATCATTCCGATTTCCAGATGGATATGACCATTCCCTAGAATTAATCTTAGACCCAACCGTTGTGTTCTCTACATTTTCAGGCTCTACAGCGGACAATTGGGGATTCACTGCTACCTATGATACCTCGGGAAATTTATACTCAGGTGGAACTGTCTATGCGGTAGGATTTCCAGTCACGGCAGGGGCCTTTCAAGTAAACTTTGCCGGTGGTCCACCTCCAACCGGGAATATGCCGGTGGACAATTGCGACATGGCCATTTTGAAATACAATGGAAATGGGAATCAGCTCATGTTTGCGACCTATTTAGGTGGCTATGGTGGTGATTATCCCCATAGCCTGTTCGTCAATGAAAACAATGAACTACACATCATGGGGACAACAGGTGCATCTGACTTTCCTGTGACTGCCGGCAGTTTTGACCCCACACATAATGGGAATTATGACATTGTAGTGGTTAAAATGAATCCTGCCGGCACAGGTCTTCTGGCCTCTACTTTTGTAGGTGGTTCCGGCCATGATGGAATCAATAATACCGCACCTTTTTCCTTGCCCACCACACATCCCTTGCATTATCAATATGCAGATGATTTCAGAGGAGATATTCAGGTAGATGCCGCTGGAAATGTATTTGTCATCACTTCAACGCAAAGCGCCAATTTCCCCGTAACGGCGGGTGCTTTTCAAACCACTCACAATGGTGGGCTTATAGATGTCTGCATATTTAAACTCAATAGTACGCTCTCCACGATGGCCTGGAGTACCTTCCTGGGCGGCTCAGGAGAAGATGCA
>CANHCC010000162.1 GCA_947459115.1 Bacteroidota bacterium
CCATCCATCTTCTCTACACCGGTGATTTGTTCACCGGGCATGCCCCACAAATTAAATATGGCAAGCAATCCTGAGGCCATAGCCTTTCCGGATTGAAGGTCTCCCTCTAAATAACGGGTTTTTAATATATTCAGGCTGTCCAGGGATTTGCGATAGCGTGGGTCGCGATATTTTCTTCCATTGGCAGTATATTCTTCTGCTCGGTTAAGAATTTTTTGGGAAGCAGCCTCTGTCCAAACACTTTCGAATGCTACTTTTTGTTCTAGTTCGCTTTTCGGTACTCCCTGACGAAGTAATTCACGCATCCATTGTGCCGCTTCTATGGTTTTACCTTGAATACCGGCACAGAGTGCCGCATTGCTTAAGTCTTTCACCATTAAAAAGCCATGGTCTTTATAAGCGATGTCGTATAGGTCATGCGCACCGACGAGGTCATTTGCGAGGATTTTATTTTCTGCCTGCACAATTTTTTCACGGTATTCCCTAAATCTGGAAATCTGACTCTTTAGGGAATTAGGAATTAAACAGCACAGGAAAATCAATGTGTATATTCCGGTCATTCCAGAATGAATGCGACAGGATTTTATGAGTGTTGAACGTTTCATGGCTGATTCTTCCGGGAAAGTTCTTTTTTAAAATTTTTAAATCCCCCGGGATAAACTGCGCCTTGTTTTTGGGTTTGATATTTTTCGATCAAATCTGAAAAAGGGGCACTGTAGTACAAAAAATAGTTGGAGACTGAACCATCGGGATACAGGAGTGCGGTAGGGGTAATTTCTGAGGCTAATCCAAATCTCTGTGTATACGGAAAGAGCCTTATTTGTTTTTCAGAGTACCTGGCCGTGAGTACGGGATGTCCGTTTAAATCTTTGGAGGCCAGATAGCCAATAGGCACCCAAAAGAAGTGAGCTCTGTCAAAACTGTCTGTGAAGTTTATGATTCCGGGTGGTTCTTCTTTATAGCTTCCTTCAATCAGGAAGGGTTTAATGTTTTTCCAATTAGTCCCTGAATTCGGTGCCTTTTCTCCGGTAATGCGAAAACGCCCATCGGCAAACAATTGAAGATGAAAAATGTAAGTATCAAAGTAATAATTGTGATAGCCTGTAACGGGCCTATCCGGGGGGATAGCCCATTGTGCAGAGGCTGTATTAATCCTCATGGCAATTATTACCAACAAGATGGTACGGAACAGCATTCCGGAACAGGCTTTCATTTTCGGCTTTGGATTTGAGCTGAAGATAGTCTCAGAATCGCTTCTAAATTAGACATAATCCCCGGAATGGGCATAACGGCGACGGCTTAGCTTTCTGCTGTAGGTTTTTCCGTCTCCATTTCCTTAGGTTCATTTCCTTTCAGATACGAGGGAAGATTCAGTCCGGCCATATTAAACAAATCATTCAAGGGGGGAACGGTTTTCATCATTCCGGAGACAAAATTCGCAGTAGAGTTTTTGCCATCTTCGGTTTGTGCGCCTGAATCCCATACGGTTATCTTATCTATTTTGATGTTTTTTACAGCTTCCACCTGGGTTTTAACCAATTCTGGAAGTTTTTCAATCAACAACAATTGGAAGGCTTTGTTCGGGTCGCCTCCTGCGGCCTTGACAACACGATCATATCCCTCTGCTTGCTTAGTTAGGATTTCGTACAAACCCTTCGCTTCAGCTTCCATTTTGGCAAATATAGCATCCGCCTCTCCTTTAGCCTGCTCCCGTATTTTCTCGGCTTCTGCCTGGGCTTCAATAATGGCCCTTTGCTTTGCAATCTCTGCCGGAATCACCACATTGGCAATCTGAGTAGAGCGTTCTCTTTCGGATCTGGCCAACTCCGCTTTTTGTTCCGCAAGATAAGCCTCCTCTAAAGCTTTGGCCTGCTGTACTTTCTCTGCACTTATGGCTATGCGGCTGGCTTCAGCTTCTTTCTCTCTTCTCAACGCATCGGAAGCCGCAATCGAAATTTTGGCTTCGTTCTCGCCTTTCACGGCAATGGCATTGGCTTCCGAAGTCTTGATACGCGTTTCTTTCTCGGCCTCGGCTTTACCAATGGCCTCATCTTTGACAGCGGAAGCAATGCTGATTTCCCGATCTTTTTGGGTAATGGCAATTTTTACATCCCTGTCCCTATGGGTTTCTGCAATCTGAATATCCCGTTCTCTGTCTTCTACAGCCTTACCGGTTTCTCCAAGTTTCTCCTGCTGCGCCACACTCACTTTAGCATCGTTAATGGCTTTTGCTGCTGCTTCTTTACCTAATGCTTCAATATACCCGGATTCATCTTTAATATCGGTTACATTGACATTGATGAGTTTTAAGCCGATTTTCTTGAGCTCTGTATCTATGTTTTTAGAGATATTGTCTAGAAACTTATCCCGGTCTGTATTGATTTCTTCTATGGTCATGGTGGCAATCACCAGACGCAACTGACCAAACAGAATGTCTTTTGCTAATTCCTGAATCTGGGGAGGATCCAAACCCAGCAGGCGCTCTGCTGCTGTATTCATGCTATCAGATTCGGTCGAAATCGCAATGGTAAAACGACAAGGGACATCTACGCGTATGTTCTGTCGGCTCAGGGCATTGGTTAGGTTTGCTTCTATGGAAATGGGCTTCAGATCGAGATATGCAAAGTCCTGAATTACCGGCCATATAAAAGCACCGCCCCCATGAATACATTTAGCAGAGGTGCCTCCGGTCTTCCCATATACCACTAAGATTTTATCGGACGGGCAGCGCTTATACCTTGCTACCAACGCAGAAATTGTGATGAAGACCACCACCACCAGAATAAGAATAAAGAATATTGCACTCATGTTGAATGATAAAAATATTTAGAATTATATTGACTCCACCTCTACAAGGTTATCTGCCATAATTTTTGTTACCTGAACAAGGGTCCCAAATTCAAGTTTTTCTCCGGCTGTTATCGCAGGAATTTCATGTATGGAACCTTTGACAGAGATTTGAATTTTGCCAGAGCCGGATTTGTGTGCAGGGATAGGAATATAAACGGTGGCTTGATGATTCAGGGTTTCAGCGATGCGAAAAGAATTATCTTCTGACAATTTTAAAAGTTGCCGAATGATGAAGAAGAAAATGGCTACAAAACCAACCCCGCACCCGGTGGTAATCACGAGTAGCAGAAAGGGTGAAGAAATGCCGCCACCAAAGGCGATCCCGGACCATCCGAACCCTAATAAAAAGTGAATTAAATTGCGGAAAGAAAATAGCTGAAATGGCTCAGGGCCGTCTTCAAGGTCGGCATTGAAGTCAGCGCTTGTCCCATCGAGGGCATCCGTGCCCATAAATGTCATAATGCTTTGAATCAGGAAAATTAAGGTCGCCGGCAAGGCGATGTACCAGAAAATTCTCTGCAGAGGGTCAAGCTGATCGAGGAATTCCATAGAAGTAAAGGTAAAGATTTATTTGAAACAAATTACAATCCCTTACCCCCTGCTCAAGGCCAGGGGGAGCGGGATTAGAATAACTTCAGCTGTGCCGGAACCCGAAAGGTCTTTCGGTGATGTGGTGTTTGACCATGCTGAAAAATGGCATCGACATGGCTGCGGGTGCCATAGCCTTTGTTGCGATGCCAGTCGTACCGGGGATCTTGTTCATGGAGGGTATGCATGATGTCATCCCGAAAGGTTTTGGCTAATATTGACGCAGCTGCAATGGAGGCAAATTTTCCATCCCCTTTGACGACGCATAGGTGCTCTGTCTCTTTCCAGGGTTTGAAACGGTTGCCATCTACCAGAATGAATTCCGGTTTTATGGGAAGTAAATCTAACGCCTGATGCATGGCTTCAAGAGAGGCGTTTAAAATGTTCACCGAATCAATTCTTGAAACGCTCACGATACCAATATTCCAGGCGATGGCCTGATCTAATATTCGGCTTCTTAATTCAAACCTTAGTTTTTCGGGTATTTTTTTAGAGTCATTCAAATCGGGATCCGAAAATCCTTCCGGTAAAATCACAGCCGCCGCCACTACCGGGCCCGCGAGGCAACCTCGGCCGGCTTCATCTACGCCCACTTCTAATACGCCTGGTCTTAATCTTTCTTGTAATGGCATTTTCTTTCCCCGTATTTTTGTCCGATATGAAATCGGAAGAACAGAATCCCTGGACAAAACTAAGCCAGGAAGTGAAATATGACAATCCCTGGATACAAGTATCCGAGCATCAGGTCTTGAATCCTGCCGGCAATCCGGGTATTTATGGGGTGGTACAGTTTAAAAATCTGGCTATTGGTATTATCCCCATAGATGAAAATGGCTATACTTGGCTGGTAGGCCAATACCGATACCCCCTGGATATATACTCCTGGGAAATTCCCGAAGGGGGTAGCCCTCTGGGCATTGATCCTATTGAGGGTGCAAGGCGAGAATTGTTGGAGGAGACCGGTATGGCCGCTCAAGAATTACAGCTGATTCAAACGATGCACTTGTCGAATTCCGTTTCAGATGAGTACGCCTTGATTTATCTGGCCACCGGTCTAAGCCACGGAGAAGCACAACCCGAAGAAACGGAACAGTTGAGGATTAAACATCTTCCTTTTCAAGAAGCCTATGAAATGGTGTGTCGGGGTGAAATTACCGATTCGATGTCTGTCGCTGGTATTCTCCGAACACAATTAATGTTGAACTCCGGAGAAATTACTTTTTGATTCACCGATGATTATTCAAAACAGCATGTTTGGTTTGGCCTGAAAATGGAGATACCTTGTTTAATTCAGTGACTGTGTAGAGCGAGGAAAACTTTTGGGGTCCTCACTTTTGAGGCATGTTAGGCGTTTTTCGTGGATCTGTTTCCGGCACTTACATCTTTTTTAAGCTTGCTCCTGAGTTTCCCTCAGCGTAACCTGATGCAAGTCTGAATGGTCTTTGGAATAGTAATTTTTACTGTTTACCCCTCTTAAATAATATCCTTTACCATCCCAAATGCGTCGGGTTTCGCTCGACAGACATTCAGTAGAACAACAACCTTCCAGTTGGTCTGCACAAGTGGCACAGATTAAAAAGTGCTTATTGCATTGGGTGTTGGCACAGTTAATCATGCGTTCAGTTGGTGTTGCACACAAAGCACATTTCCCAATCACTTTAGGATTGACCTTATTCACGGGTGCAACCACGCGTTGATCAAAGACATAACAGGCACCTTCAAAATTTTCCCCATCCGCCTCATGTCCATACCTTACAATCCCCCCATGGAGTTGAAATACATTTTTGAATCCTTCCTTCATAAGGAGGGCAGAGGCTTTCTCACATTTAATGCCCCCGGTGCAATAGGTGATGACCGTTTTGTCTTTCAGGTGAGAAATAGCTTCCAGTTGTTCCGGTAACTCCCGGAAGTTTTCAATATCTAAAGTTAGGGCATCCGGAAATTTACCTACTTCAAATTCATACCTGGAACGCGCATCCAAAATAATCACATCTTCCGGTTTATTCCGAAGTAGGTCCCTAAACTCCAGGGGTTCGATATATTTACCTGTTTCTTGAGTTGGGTCCACATCTCTTTCTCCCAAACCCAGACGGACAATCTCAGATTTGACGCGTACATGGAGTTTATTAAAAGTATGATGCTCAAAAGGGTCAATTTTAAACTCGATGCCCTGAAACAAGGGATGTTGTTTCATATAGGCAATGTAGGATTCTGTGTCTTGCTTCAGACCGGAAACCGTTCCATTAATACCCTCCTGGGCTACCAGAATTCTGCCCAACAACCGATGTTTGGAGCAGAAGTCAAATTGTTCCTGACGCATGGCTTCAGGATCTTCAATATGGGTATATCTATAATATAATAAAACCTGATAAGGGAGTTCAGAGGTACTCATACATTTAGGAAAAATCCATCCACAAAATTACAATATTAACAGGAGGTGGTATGTAAACTGATAAATATCATTCCTGTGCAAGCCCTTAAAAATGCGCTGCAAAGAGTAAATCCGGATCCATGTAATCCAGACCAAACATATTGGCCAGTGCTTTTTGGGTGATATGCTTTTTAAACGCATAGATACCGGTTCGAATATTTCTGTCCACCGAATGCAAGTCATGTAACACGCCGGTATTGCCAATTTGTAGCAACATGGGTGTTAAGATATTGCTGATGGCTGCAGAAGCGGTATGGGGTACGCGAGAGGCAATATTGGGTACACAATAATGGATAACGCCATGTTTAGTAAAAGTAGGATTCTTATGGGTTGTGGGTGA
>CANHCC010000163.1 GCA_947459115.1 Bacteroidota bacterium
TATTCGAAGTATGATCAAAGGTAAGGGGACTGATTCATTACCTAAGGTGATTGCAAATAATGCAATTATGGGTCCAGAAGATTATAAAGTTTCTCAGAACTTCAAGAGAAAGGAGAAATATTTTGGTGAGGGATTAGAATCTCAACTACCAAATCAATTAAGTCATCAAAACAAGGTATGGCCGAGTGGATATATTTTTCCTATTCCGGATAGTTTTAAAATTTATAAAACCTCTGGAAGAGATTATAAACCTGGCCACTATGGAATTGATATTGTGGGTGCTCAACAGGATATGATTTCTGGGCAACCTGTCCTTTCTGTCACTAATGGTGTTGTAGTGAAGGTAGTTAAATTTTTAGATTTAAAAGAAGCTGGTGGCATTGATGAAAATGCAGGCGGAATTCGTGTTCGGATAAAAGGATCTGACGGACTTCAGTATTCATATTTTCATCTTGACACAAATTCTAATGACCATATTTTTGTTGGTAAAAAAATTACTCAGGGTGACCAGATAGGTTTAGTAGGTTCTTCAGCCTATGGAAAAGTAGATGATCGTTCCAGAACTGGAAAACATCTTCATTTCGAAATGTGGTTGAATGATTCACCCATACAATATGCTGATTATCGGCAATTTTTTCCTGAATTAAGTAAAATACCTGAACAGTGAAAAACTATTTAGTGATTATTATATTTTATTATTTTATTAGTGGATGTTCATTAATTTCTAATGTTCATGAAGACTATAGTATGGATACGGCAAAAAATAATGCGGAGATTTTATCTTGTAATAGCGGGGTGATAAATGATTTTTATTTTGAATTAGGAGGTGTGTATTCTAAACTTCGAACTTTTCATAATATTGATTCCTTTTTATCTTACTACAATGTGAGTGTAGATACTATTAGTGAGATTCGTCATTCCACTCTTGATACTTTTTGGATTGCAAGACGAAAATATTTTAGTCAAGGATTAGATTCTAGTTATTTCATTTTTCAGGCTGTATTATTTAGAAATAATGATAATCTTCTTCATGAGAATTCAGATGATTATATTATTTATACTTTATATGATGCAAATATTTGTGATGAAAAATTGCAATTTTCTAATGGAGTTTATATCGGTATGTCTCGTGATTTATTTTCAAATCAATTAAAATTAAGTATGGATACTACTCAGGATATTTTTAGAAATTTTATTGCATGCGATACATTTCAAGTTAACTGTGATGGATTATGTGGGCATTTTAAATATATCTTTATTAGTGATACACTTTCAGCAATCGTTTTTAAAGGTCTTGAATATGAGTTTTAGAATATTATGTTTATCATTGTTGTTTGGGAAAAACTCTAACAAATACCTTCCAAGTTCGTATCTGATAAGGATTTGATGCTTTTGATTCAGTTTGTAAAATATCCGAAAGGTAGCCGTGTCTGCTCCCCATTCTTAGTCCGGCTTTAAAATTTACAGACGCTTCGTATTTTATAGTGGGTTAAATGACTATTTTATGATGGAAATGGATTTCATCTAAGAATAAAAGGCTTATTTGATATTCGACAAAACAATTTTAAAAGTAACGATATCCAATATTTTTGATTTTTTTGACAGAAAATTTGTTTTGATCAATTTTTGGTTTAATTTTATTGCATTCATTTTAGAATTGAAAAAATACGCGTTATGAAC
The DNA here is from genome assembly GCA_947459115.1 of Bacteroidota bacterium. Taxonomy (GTDB): domain Bacteria; phylum Bacteroidota; class Bacteroidia; order J057; family RFSG01; genus CANHCC01. The sequence goes on from CANHCC010000163.1 coordinate 1,681, forward strand.
AGGAAACGGCACGGTTAAGTGAAAAAATGCTGGCAGAAATAAACAAAGTGACAACTGCACTGGATGCGATAAATGCAATTGTTGACCCTGCAGAACAGTCTCAGGCTTACAAAGATATATTTGGGGAATGTTGTATGGACGATGTAAAGCTTCTTTTGGGAAAGGTGTTAAATTGTAATCCACCAGCTATATCATGATTGATCTTCAAATATTTATAGTAAATTTATCAATGATTTTCTTCTAATTTAGTGGTATGAAATTCAAAAATCCATGGTCTGAACAGGGAGAGCATTGGCCTCCTAAATGGATGGATAGTAATTCTGATGAAATGCCTCATAGTTTTCTTGGTGGAGAGGTTACGAATAATTCTGATACGAATTGGCTCATTAGTGGCGTAAGTAATTCAAATCAAGATCATTTTGTCTGGTTATTTCCTAATACTAATTCTGATGAGATGGAATTAGTTCGAACTATACTTGAGGGGGATGTAGATGCAGTCTGGCCTGCAGGAAAAAAAATACGAAATTCTGAAACCGGCGATATAGTTACTTCAGGAGCTTTTAAATTAAAGGACAATAGAAATACATTAATTGAAGGATCTGATGGTGATTATACTATTTATGATTTTAGTGTTTATTACAAGGATGATGCATTGCCAATAGGTTGGAATTTACCTTCTAAATATCGCAGATGAGTTTTATATTAAAGATAAAATCTTTCATGATAATTATATCTATATTGGCTTTTCTATCTTTTTATTTATATGCATTTAGCATATCTTTATTTTTTCCATCATATTATTTGCTAGCAGATCCCAAGCAGGCACCTTTTATATTCTGGCATATTATAAATTTTGCATTTTTTTTTATTGCTTTTCCAATTCAATCCTTACTTTTTGTTTTGTTAGATATTTATCAGTTTGAAATTCAAAAGGCATTTATTTATCACCTTCTTTGTTTGATTTATATTAGCTTGATTTTATTCGATCCCGGTGGAATTATTTTGTGGGTTTTAGATTGAAATGATTAACTTTATATGTAATAATTTTATGCCTTACTGCTGATTAGAGTCATTATGAATATCTGGTCACCCAAATGCCGGCAATACTGGGGTTGCAAATGAAATTATAATTCTGATGCTTCTTCTCAGGATGAGCAGGAAGCAGACTTGTCTTCTCCCCATTATTAGTACGGCTTTAAAATTTACAGACGCTTCGCATTTTATAGTCAAGTTGTCATTTTGTCATTTTGTCGCTTTTCCTAATTCTACTTTATATTTTAAAGATGGTCATTTCAACCAATCTTTCCGAACCTTAATATTCACCTTAAACTTCGTCTGAAGCGTCAGGTCAAATTCCGGTTCCCCATTACCATTTTGCAACAGTTCATGGATGGCCCTTTTTACGCCGTAATTAAATCGATTGACGAATCCTAAAATTCTTAAAGATTCTGCCACTACTATATTCCTATAATCACTTGCATTGGGGAAATTCTGTGGCGTTGCTTCTCCAAATAATCCGCCTGGATTAACAATTTCAATGTGTTCGGCGTATTCATATATATAGATGGGGGCATTCGATTCATAATTGCGGTGCATAATTGCATTCATGAGGAGTTCTCTTAGTGCCCAATACGGGTAATTACGGATTAATTCTTCCTGAAATGAGTCTCTTTTAACTGGTCTTTCTTTTATGATGTTGCCTTTTATAAAGTCATCTAATACCTTTAATTCGTAAATTAAGGCACCGGTGAATTTCTTTTCGTATAATACATCCGAAAGCATAGAGTCTCCGGCAAACTTAATATATTGTATATAGGCTCCCGGCAAGGTGAATTCTGGATTCTTACCCAAAAGTAAAATACCGGCATTTGTAGGTGTCTGGGCATTTAGGTCATAAAATCTTAAGGAAGCTAATTGCTGTTCTATGCTCCTTCCATTTTCTGCCAGCGTATCGGGATCAATAGCAGCTGGTAGATATTTCAAACGAAATGCATCAAGATCTAAATCTTTTAAAGAAGTTCCAAGGGCAGGCAATAAATCATAGGTTTTTGCAAATGAAGCTCTCCTTTCTGTCAAGATCCTTTCCTCTTCTACAGAGGCAATGCTTCTTCTAGGACCAAGTCTAATCCAGCAGCGTCCATCAAATCTTACAGGTGGATAGGGAGAGGGCTGTACTTCAATTACAATAATTTCCCCCTCATCTATTTTAAATACTGAACTAATGGATATGGAAGGTTGTGGCAGTATTTTTCCATTACTTTTTAAATTGCCAATAGTCTGAATTTGTTCATCACTCCATTTGAGATTCGCTATTTTTCCATCATCTTGAACGCCTAATAAAATATACCCAGGTTGATTATTTCGAGCAAAATCATTTGAAAAGGCACAAATTGCAGGCCCCAATTTATCCTCCCGAATTGAAAGTGTTCTTTCAATTCTATCACTTTCCATATTGCCTATTAATTCCTTAACCTGGCTCTCTGTTATCATGTTTACACAATGAAGTAGTAAATATTCGCCTTATTATTTCTCAAAAATACAGACTTTTAAGGCGTTTTTGGTATGCCAAGCTATTTCGGAAATTTATGTGAGATAATGTACAAACAAAAAAAGACCGCCGAAGCAGTCTTTTCGTGGAGAATATCGGAGTCGAACCGATGACCTCTTGCATGCCATGCAAGCGCTCTAGCCAGCTGAGCTAATCCCCCAATGCGAGGACAAAGGTAGGAAAAATATCTATTCAGGCAAATCCTTCCGGGGATTTTGATGCCGGTATTTCGCCCGGCTTTCTCGTTTCTGTTGCTCCCGCCTCAATATTTCTTCTGTCAAACGCTGCACAATGGCTTCCTCAGATTCCAGAGCCAGGGCCGCCTGAAATTTCGCTTCCGGAATATCCAGGCGGTATAATGCATTTACCAGAAAATTGAAATCATGCTTCAGCCAATCCCGAACCTTTTCCTGCACGACCTGTTTCAGAGATTCCTCAGATTCGGATTCTGGTTTTTCTGGTAAAAATGGATTCATGTCGAAATTTCCGGTTTTTATGCAAATCGTCCTAGTAAAGTGTATTTTTTTATCAACCGGGGTTGGGTGTCAACCGGAGTTGGGTGTCAACTAATTTCAAAAGAATAATATTATTGAAAATCAATATTATATAAAATATAAATGTACTATGTATTGCATAGTAGTAAAATATAATATAGTTTTGTGGCATGATAGAATCCGACAATACCAAAGCCCAAATGCGGAAAGGAATTCTGGAATTCTGTGTCCTCAATATCATTTCCCGCGGGGAAATCTATCCTTCGGATATTTTGAAGGAACTCAAACTCGCCCGCCTGATTGTGATGGAAGGTACGCTTTATCCTCTCCTGACCCGCCTCAAAAACGCAGGGATACTCAATTATGCCTGGGTTGAATCCCGCTCCGGTCCGCCAAGGAAATATTACCGCCTCACCGAGGAGGGACAACTTTTTCTGAATGACCTTCACGCTACCTGGGAAGAATTAGTCCAGGCCGTTGAAACTACCCGCACTACCAATACCCCTAACCCCGAAAACCATGCATAAAACGATTAGCCTTAATTTGGGAGGAACGGTCTTTCATGCCGAAGAACCCGCTTTTGAAAAACTTTCTCAATACCTCTCTGCCATTCGTCGCAATTTCAAACATGAAGAGGGTGGTGAGGAAATTATTCAGGACATTGAAGCCCGACTTTCGGAGCTGTTCCAGGAGCGCCTCGCCCAGGCAGGGGTTCAGGCCATCACGGAAGCAATTCTCGCCTCTGTACTTTCCGAAATGGGAAATCCGGAAGACTTCGCCGATGCAGATTCACATGCGGGCCAGAGCAAAAGCACGGAGAATACTTTTCTTCCGCCTCGTCCCACTCGAAGATTGTTTCGCAATCCCGACGACCGAATTCTGGGTGGCGTCTGTGGAGGCGTGGGCGCCTATCTTGGTATAGATTCGCTGTGGATGCGTCTTGCTATGGCCATTCTGTTTTTTGGATTTGGTACGGGCTTTTTGGTCTATCTCCTCCTTTGGATTATTATTCCCGAAGCCAAGACCACCGCAGATAAATTACAAATGCGGGGTGATCCGGTAAACCTAGACAGCATCAATCGCTTTATCCGCACCGAGGCACAGACCATTCAGGAGAAAACCCAGGGAGATGCCATGCGGCATTCGGTTAACAAAGGAGCCGATATCATGCTTCGGATATTTCAGGCCCTCGTCAAAGGCGCCGTCTGGGGACTGGCCGCCGCTTCTGTCGCCATCTCTCTTGCTGTATTGATAGGGCTTTGCATCGCCTTGTTCTCTTTGGTATTTTCCTCGGCGCTTCCCGCCGAAAATCCAATTTATATCCTGGTTTCTTCTCATCAGGTTCTGATTTCGGTGATTGCCATCTTTCTACTGTTTGGGATTCCGTTTTTCTGGCTCCTGTATAA
>CANHCC010000164.1 GCA_947459115.1 Bacteroidota bacterium
CATAAATGGCATGGAGTGGCTCCTAATGATGAACAATTGACAAGCGCCTTGGCTCAATTGACAGAAACTTTAGGCGATTATTAATTCATTCCCCGCTCAACTCATGAAAAAATATCCCGTACTCGGCAAAAATGATACGCGCTCCGGTTTTGGCGCCGGACTTTTGGAACTTGCGCGAAAAGACCATCGTGTTGTTGGATTATGTGCCGATTTGACCGGTTCCTTGAAAATGGATGCCTTTGAGAAAGAATTTCCTGATAGATTCTTTCAAAGTGGCATTGCAGAAGCCAATATGATAGGGGTAGCAGCGGGTTTATCCATTACGGGTAAGATTCCTTTTGCGGGAACATTTGCCAATTTTGCTACCGGAAGAGTTTATGATCAAATTCGTCAATCAGTAGCCTATTCCGGTAAAAATGTGAAGATTGCAGCTTCTCACGCCGGCCTGACCTTAGGTGAAGATGGGGCAACGCATCAGATTTTAGAGGATATCGGCCTTATGCGTATGCTCCCACACATGACGGTTATTGTTCCTTGTGATTACACTCAGACGAAGCAAGCCACTTTGGCACTTGGAAATCACCATGGTCCGGCCTATCTCCGCTTTGGAAGACCCAAAGTGGAGTCTTTTATCCCGGAGGATATGCCCTTTGAAATCGGGAAAGCCCAAGTGCTCACCGAAGGACAAGATGTTACAATTGTTGCCTGCGGACACTTGGTTTGGAAAGCCCTGCTGGCCGCTGAAATTTTGGAGCAAAAGGGCATTTCGGCTGAAGTTATCAACCTGCATACCATCAAACCTCTGGATGAGGCAACCCTTTTGGCTTCCGTAGCGAAAACAAAATGCCTCGTCACGGCAGAAGAACACAATATTTATGGAGGTGTGGGAGATTTGATTTCCGGCGTCATGGCAAGGCATTTTCCATTGCCCATAGAAATGGTGGCGGTAAAGGACAGCTTCGGGGAAAGTGGTACACCGGAGGAGCTGATGGTCAAATACGGATTGGATACCCCGGATATTGTAGCGGCTGCAGAAAAAGCAATAAGCCGAAAATAACCCTTCTAGTATCTATACCACTTTCAATTCCACTTCTCTCCCTAAAAAAGTAGCAGCAGTGGCTTGAAAATTTGGTGTCAAATCGGACACTACAAACTGATGCACGGGGAGAGTTGCAGAGGAATTAAGCAGGCCGGATTCTGAGAGATGTTTTTGAACCGCCTGAGCAACCGCCACAGAGGAGTCCACAACTTCTACCGGGCGAGGACGACTTTTATTAAAATACGCCTGAATCTCTTCTTTGATCAAAGGATAATGCGTACATCCTAAAATAAGAGAATCTAAATGCGCGAAGCCGGTGTCAGACATGTAGGCTTCGATAATATCCAGACTAATTTGACTATTCACCCAGCCCTCCTCAATCATGGGCACCAATAAAGGCGTGGCTTTTTCAACTACCAGAGCATCAGGGGACAACTCCAGTAAGGTACGCAGATAGACATGAGATTGAATGGTGGTTTTGGTACCAATAACCCCTATGCGCTTCATCGGTGAAACCTGTAGGGCATAGTGTGACGCAGGATTAATCACATCAAAAACAGGAATTGTCCCGGCTTTTGCTTTCACCACATCAAGCGTAACCGCTGAAGCAGTATTACAGGCAATCACAATGGCTTTTACACCGGATTCTAATAAGTAATCACAGATATCTGCAACAAATCCCCGAAGTAACTCCGGGGATTTGTCTCCATATGGTAAATGGGCAGTATCCCCATAATAGAGGATGTTTTCGTTTGGTAATGCCTGGTTGAGAGCTTTTACAATGGTCAACCCTCCGATGCCGGAGTCAAATACTCCGATAGGCAAATGCTGCATTATAAAATTATTTATTAGAGGGCGCAGGGGCCGGAGCAGTTGTCGTACTACGGGGCTGTAGGGTGATACCCAACTTTGTAGCCAGGGCATCGGTTACATCGTCTTCTTTAGGACCGTACAGGACATTCATCAGACCTCCGGTACGATTTAAAATATAGGTATAGCCTTTTTCAGCAGCTACTTGTTCAATCGCTTTCAAAACTTTTTCCCGAATAGGCGCCAGCATACCATCCTGCTTGGTTTGCATTTCCAATTGAGCATCTTTTTCAAATTGCTTTAACTCCTCGTCCAATTTCATCAACTCCTCTTCCTTGGCTTTTTTCTGATCCATGGTCAAGGTGCGCTCCATGTCATAATATTCCTGGAGTTTACTTTGGGCGTAGTCGTTTTTAATCCGAAACCTTTCTTCCAGTTTTTTCTGAAATAATTCAATGTCGGTGGAGGCAGTCTTGTACTCCGGCATCTGGGTAAGTACATATTCAATGTCTGTGTACCCAATTTTAAGATTCTGAGCCTGAACCATAAACGCCAGGCAAATGGCAGAAAGGAATAAATAAATGGATTTCATCAATGTTTAACGATTTTTTAAAGGAATGAAGCACAAAGGTAGAAAAATTAAGGATTTAACCTAAGGGTTGGCGTCTGTGATATCACAAGCTTTGATGGGGTAATAACGAAAAATGCTTCCAAATAGTGTATTGAATTTCGTCTTCGGATGCCTACGATTAAAAGGAAGGATTTGTTTGGGGAGTATTCACCATAAATTCCAGACACAATTTTTACAATGAAAACCATTTGATGTGTTGGCGACTCCCCTTAGAAATTTGCCCCTCAAACCCGGGAAATAGGGAAATTTTTCGTAGGTTTGAACCCTCATTGAATCCATTTTCGCATGTTTGAAAAAGACGCTCTCGCCCTGATGATGAATCTCATGATTTTCGCGCCTTTGGCCGGGGTCCCGCTTATTCTATTGTTGGGAAAAACCTCCGCCAAATACATTGCGTTTGTCGTGTCCCTGATTCCATTTGTTTTATCTCTCTTGTTATACGCAGGATATCTGGATTTCAGCACCTTAGATGCCACCACAGCTGACGGGTATGTGATTGACAGTGGGTATCGTTGGTTCGGATCTCAAAATGCAGACGGCACCTGGGTATCCTCTTTTGACATTAACTACCTCACAGGGATAGATGGTATTTCTGTTTTTCTTGTACTTCTGACCACCTTCATTTTCCCCATTTCGATTTTGTTCTCCTGGGGATCCGTCCATGACAGAGAGGCCGCATATTACAATCTGCTCCTCATTCTGGAAGTGGGGGTATTAGGCGTGTTCCTCGCCCTGGATTTGATTCTGTTCTATGTCTTTTTTGAGATGGTACTTATTCCGATGTATTTCCTTATCGGTATATGGGGCGGAAAAGACAGAATTTATGCCTCTCTGAAATTTTTCCTTTATACACTGATTGGATCTCTCCTGATGTTGGTGTGCATCCTGTATTTGGGATATTATGCCGGAACCCTTGTAAATGACGGATATTTTACCTCTGATTTACTTAAAATCTCCAGTATTGAAATTCCGGCGGAAGTTCAGTGGTGGCTGTTCATCGGTTTTGCATTAAGCTTTGCCATCAAAGTACCCTTATTCCCTTTGCATACCTGGTTACCGGATGCCCACGTACAGGCACCAACTGCCGGATCTGTAATCCTTGCTGCAGTCCTTTTGAAAATGGGAACTTATGGCTTGGTGCGTTTCTGCCTTCCCTTGTTTCCGGATGCATCCTTAGAATTTGCACCAATCATGTGTTTGTTAGGTACCATCGGAATCATTTATGGCGCCATGGCATCCATGGTTCAAACCGACATCAAAAAATTGGTGGCTTATTCCTCTGTTTCCCACCTGGGCTTTATTGTGTTGGGGATTTTCTCTTTTACCGAAGAAGCCATGAGCGGCGCTATCGTTCAAATGGTGAATCATGGGATTTCTACCGGAGCACTCTTCTTGATTATTGGGATGATTTATGACCGTCGCCACACGAGAGAAATCAAAGACTTCCAAGGCATTGCCAAAGTATTACCGATTTTCACCGTGGTATTTATGATTACCACCTTCTCTTCTATCGGTCTTCCGGGGCTGAATGGATTTGTAGGGGAGTTCTTAATTTTATTAGGCTCTTTCTCTTCTGACCATGTGTCGCCTGTTTATGCGGTATTGGGTACAACAGGTGTTATTATCGCAGCTGTATATATGTTATGGATGTTCCGTCGCGTCATGTTTGGAACTCTTGATAAAGATGAAAATCGCAGTTTGACCGATCTGAATGCCAGGGAACTCGGCCTTATGTTGCCCCTGATTGCCTTGATGTTTTACATCGGCTTCCATGCCACACCAGTCCTGAAAGAAATTGGTAAAAGCTCTGACCGCGTAGTAGAAAAAGTCATCAGTCGCACCGGCAGTAATTTTTCCCAGAAATAATTTGGCATAGAAGGAGGGGAGTCGTATCTTTGCACTCTCATTCTAAAAGCGAATTAGGGTGATGTAGCTCAGTTGGTAGAGCAAAGGACTGAAAATCCTTGTGTCGGCGGTTCGATTCCGTCCATCACCACAAGCAAATGTTAAACACCTCTGTAGATTTACAGAGGTGTTTTTTTTGAGGGATTAGAAAAACTTTTAGGGTGTAAAGGATAGACTAAATAAACCCAAAACGGCCTATTCCAAAAAGAACTCCCAAATTATGAACGCACTATAATTGCTTAATCAGGCAACATGCATTCCTTCATTCAATAGAATATCTTGTTCAATGCAGGGTTTTTCCTGCGAGGCAATCCTGACTCTTTTTCCAATATATACTTATCCCCTAGGCCTTCACAAACCGAATCACCTGACGCTTTTCACCCTGGATTACAGTTAAAACATACAACCCGGGAAGTAAGCGCTGCACATCTATTTCATTTGCATTGGAAGTTAAGTGTGTAGATAACAATAAGGCCCCTTGCAAATTATAGATCATCACAGAAGCTGGATTAACAGCTTGCATATTAGAGAACTGAAGGAATAATTTAGATTGAGCTGGATTAGGATAGAGTGTTAGTATATCATCGGATATAACCTTGTTCTCTGAAGCAGTAGAAGAGAGACGATACCGGTTCAAAAACAACCATACTTCCAAAGTCTGGTTTATATCATTCTGAGGTAAACCTAAAACGGTATGTGCGCCTTCGTTTATTTTATACAACCAGAAATCGGAGGAGGGATTTCCATTACCGTATTCATGTCTCTCAACGGTGAGGCCATCGTTGGCAATATCGGGATAATTGTAAAAGTTGGGGGTTGGTGCACAGGCATTATTGTTGACCCAAAAATTTACCAAAGAATCTACATCCCAACCATATTGACCATTGCTATAAGTCACCACACTGTCAGCCGTGCCATGAAAATGTGCGATTGGCACCTGACGACCGGGATTCAGACTACTGATACCGCTACCAATTGTACCGGATAAAGAAACAAATGCAGCAATACGACTATTGGCTTGTAAGGCCATCTTTTGCGTCATAAATCCACCCATAGAGAAACCACAGACATATATTTTACTATTGTCAATGGCATAATCAAAAATAGCAGAATCCATTAGTGCCTGAATAAATCCAATATCATCAACGCTGCTATTCGGATAATATCCAAAGGTACCGGCGGAGGAGTTCCAAGCTGCACCAACGAAAGGATCACTCAAGGCCTGAGGATAAATACAGATGATATTGGCAGTATCTGCAATCGAACTAAAATTAAGGCCTGCTGAAAAGTTGGTCATATTGTCGCCTAGGCCGTGCAAAGCTATAATCAAAGCAGCAGGATTAGAGGCATTATAATTTGGCGACTGATAGACCCGATAATTTCTGGTGGTGGCACCGAAAGTAAGGGTTTTATTCGACCATTGTGCTGAAAGAGCATAGGCTGTAAACAGATTTAGGAGAAGAATCCCTATGGAATGTTGAATTAAACGAGAGTTCATACTTTTCAGATCAATTAGATTTTAGTTGAATGACTTCATTCGAATATCGTAAATGCATCCGGTCGATTAAATCCTCCGGTGTATCAACTACGACATTTAGTTGCTAAAGTAATAAATAATCTGAATTACAACAGTTTATCCTGTACAAGCACATCATACTGTAGGTCATTTAAAGCACGCTCACTCGAGGGGTAAAATAGGAGAGCAGAAAATTAGTTACATATTTTTCGTTCAACC
>CANHCC010000165.1 GCA_947459115.1 Bacteroidota bacterium
GCATTGGAATGACAATGCCCACCTACAAGGGTCAAAAGTTTCGCGTCATCGAAACGGAGTAACATCAGCACTTGCTTGCACCAAGCAGGCAAATAGGGTTGGGGGAAAATAAAAAAGAGCAGTGAAATTCTGCTCTTTCTTATTTCTTGTACACCCGTAGGGAGTCGAACCCCAAACCTTCTGATCCGTAGTCAGATGCTCTATCCAATTGAGCTACGGGTGCAATTGAAATGCAAAATTACGATATTCTTTTATTTCTGACAAGTTTAAATCGGAATCGTTTTTAAAAGTTTTTCGATAAAAAGGTGTGATGTGAACCCATCTGCCTCTGCCTCATAGTTTAAGAGTATTCTATGATTCAGAACATCCTGGGCTATTTCTTTAATATCTTCCGGCAAAACGAAATCCCGCCCATTCATAAACGCCACACACTTGGCTCCAAGGTTCAGAGCGATACTGGCACGAGGGGAGGCGCCGAATGCCAAATACTTCTTTAGCTCAGGTAGTTTGTACTGCTCGGGCGTACGGGAGGCAAAGATCAAATGAAGGATATAATCTTCCAGTTTATCACTTAGATAAATCTGGTCGATCAACTTCCGAATGGTAAATATATTTTCTTTCGTGAGAATCCCGTGTATTTCATTTCGGCTTCCGGTATAGGCCATTCTGCGCATGATTTCTTTTTCCTCTCCGAAGTTCGGGTACTGAACATACACCTTCATCATAAAACGATCTACCTGAGCCTCGGGTAGGGGATAAGTCCCTTCTTGTTCCAGTGGATTTTGTGTGGCAAGTACCAAAAAAGGCAAATCTAATTTAAAGGATTGTTCGCCAATGGTTACCTGTTTTTCCTGCATGGCTTCCAGAAGAGCACTTTGCACTTTCGCCGGGGAACGGTTGATTTCATCAGCCAGAATGATATTGGCAAAGATTGGCCCTTTTTTCACTTCAAATGCTGAGGTTTGTTGATTGTAAATCAGGGTGCCAATCAAATCTGCAGGCAATAAGTCCGGCGTAAATTGAATTCGTTTGAAGTTGAGTTTAAGGCTATTGGCAAGCGTACTAATGGTGAGGGTTTTTGCCAAACCGGGCACTCCTTCCAGTAAAATATGTCCATTGGTAAACAAGCCGATTAACAGGCGATTGACCATTTTGTGTTGCCCGACTACAACCTTTCCAATCTCTTTCTCAGCTGTGTGAACCAGCTCACATGCTTGCTTAATTTGCTTTTCTAATTCAGGATTTTTTGCGTGACTCATTCAAAAATATAGGTTTGAACCGGAAAATTAGCAGAATTTTCCCGGTCAAAGTCTTGCTTCGATTATAATTTTCTGTATTTTTGTGTAGATGTATTGCCAACCCCATTGGTCTATTGATTTTTAAGCACTCTGATGTTTCATCGTTTTTTCCAAACAAAAACATGTCTGTAAGTTCCATTTATGGAAAATAATAAGCTGTTCGTAACCAATCTGAACTTTAATACCCCTTTGCAAAAGTTGGTGGAGTTGTGTTCAGGTTTTGGTCCTGTGAAGGACTCCTATCGCCCCGAGGGTAAAGGTTTTGCATTTATTACCATGCAATCCGCAGAAGATGCCAAACGCATTATTGCTGAGCTTTCAGGTACTATGTTGGATGGTCGCCCCTTGCGATTTGAACTGTCTGTTCCTAAGGACAGCAGACCGCCTCGCCCGGAAAATTCCGGAGGGACTCGTCCCAATACCCGTCCGGGAGCTACTTCCTCGGATCGCCCACGATTTAATACGCCGCCCTCCTTGCCACCTCCCTCCTCGGGTGGGGCATTCCCCGGCAAAAAGGACGATAGAAAAAAGACTAGTCCCAAAAAAGAAGAGGATTTTAATAAAGGACCTGCTAAAAGCCCTAAAGCTAAACAGGAGAAAATTAAAGGTGGTGCAAACCGTAATAGATGGATTGATGATCTCGATGAAGACGATGCAGATTTTGTCCCGCCTTCGTTGGATGACGATTCTGATGACGCAGTATAAAAAAAATGGCTGGTTTAACCAGCCATTTTTTATTGGATACTAATCCACTTAACCATTCTCTTTTAAAATCTGACTCACGCGCTTCTTTTTATCAAGAATGGAGAAGTCCCCTTCTTTTACAATGGTGTTCTCTAACCTGCCAAGTCCGGTGATTTCCATTGTGACTGTATCGCCTGTTTGCAACCATTGAGGTTTAAATTCGGGATTAAGTCTCAATCCTGTTCCATTTAATTCCAAAAAGCATCCGGTTCCAACAGTACCGGAGCCAATTACATCCCCGGGAAGTATGTCTGCCCCATAGGCACAGCGTTCTACAATTTCTGCGAAGGTCCAATCCATATCTCCGGTGTTACCTTCTGATACTTGTTTTTCGTTTACCCAACATTTCATCTTCAAGTCGTAGCGTTCGCCTATGTGACCATCTTTTGCGCTAATTCTGTAAGGCGCTAGTTCATCTCTGGTTACCAACCAAGGGCCTAATACCGTACTGAAATCCTTGCCTTTGGCAGGTCCCAGATTCAAAAGCATCTCCTCCATCTGTAAGGTTCTGGCGCTCATATCATTCATGATTGTGTAACCAAAAATGTACTCATCTGCTTCTTCTGCCGGGATATTTCTTCCCCTCTTGCCTATCACTGCGGCCACCTCCAATTCAAAGTCTAATTTTTCTAAATGATCCTTCATGACAGGAATTTCCCCCGGACCCATAACGGCATTGTGATTGGTAAAATAAAATATGGGGTATTCGTCAAATTCCTTGATCATTTCTACTCCACGATTCCGACGGGCTGCCTCTACATGTTGCCTGAAAGCATAGCCATCTCTGCAGGAAGTGGGTTTAGGAACAGGGGATAAGAGCTGGATCTCATTGAGTCCATAAATTCCTTTTTTGTATTTACCTTCTATAAATTTGCCATGGATCAGTCTGGCATTATCTTCATATTTGTCGAGTTTCCGAAGAAATTTTGCCATGTTGGATGCCATCTTCAGATCGTCATAATCTGCCGCTTGTTCCAAATCTAATACCTGTCCTTCGTGATAAAGTCCAAGTCTTTCATGCCCATTACGGGAAAAGCTCACTAATTTCATATTTCAAATTTACAAATCTTCCGAATTGAACAAGGTTTTACTTTGCTTATTCTATGGCCTGTTTTCACTCTGTCCTTTTTATATAGGTCGGTTTTTACAAGCCCAGGATACTATTTCCTTGTTCAGAAGTTCTGTTTTAAGACAAAATAACTTTACAACTGCATTGAATCAGGAATTACGCCTGGAAAAGAAAATAGGGAATGCTTACTTACAAATACGGCATGGACAAGAAGCGCTCTACAATCAAAGTTTGGAATCAAGAAAAATGGTACAGGCCAATGCTGCCAATCACCTATGGATTAAGTATCGCACCCATAAAAATATTCAACCCCTTATTTTTATTGAGTCTGACGCATTTTTGAATTCAAAGAATGGTCGTTCCCAATGGTACGCAGGTACGGCCATTCGGCCATTTCGAAATATGGAATGGATTCCCTTGATTGGGTATAATGTAGATGTGCGAAATGGTAGACCGGACCATGGAAATACTTTTGCTACTTTCTTTTCCTGGTACCCCATTTCTCAAATTGGTACAACAAGGATGAATCTGAATGGATATTCCAGGGTTAAATTTATTGCCCCAAGAAGACAAGATAATCATCGCTTGAATTTCGACTTAAATAAGATTCTGCCGGGAGGTGGACGGGTCTTTTTTCTCTCAAATGCCTCTTTTCATGAATTGGATGATTATCAAAGTCGATCTGTAGAGCGCATGCTCTCTGATACTTTGTCAGGCCAGGTGGGAGGGAGTTTCAAAATAGCGAAGTACTTTTTTGCCGAGGCTGATCAGAGACTTACCAGCCAACAGCGAAAATTTAAATACAGGTCTTTGGTGGATTCTCTTCCGGAATTCAATAATACCGGGTTTCGACAGGAAGAAATACAATCAAATCTGCGTTTGTCTCTTCGGCGCAACCGTCTCTCTGCTTATGTGTCTTACGAGTTCTTGCTACTCGAACGAAAATACTTTCTGGAAAATCAACTGCAACTTGCTCCGGCGCTTTTTCAGGAATTTTTTAATCGTGAAGCGCAAAAAAATTACCGATCGGCTTTTCAAAAATGGATGGTTTTTTCCCGTTGGCGTTTCCATCATCGTCACGCATTGGAAGTTGAATATTCAAGTCAGTATCTTAAGTATGACACGCCATTGAATTCTAATCAGGATGATCGTGACGAAATCACCTATATTTTTAGAGCAACCTGGGAGTCCAGGTGGAGAAGCAATTTTTTTATCTCTCAGGATTGGACTGCTCAATCCCGATATTCCGGTTTTCTTTCAGGAAATCGAAGTCGGGACAACTATCATCAGTACAATTTGAAATACAGGATTCAATCTGAATGGCAGTTTGCACCAGGTTGGGTACTTAAATCTGCCAATGCCGTGTATGTAACTTATAATGTGAAAACCCTCGGAGACCCTCAATTCACGGATCGTTCCACAAGGTTTTTAGAACATCAGGTAGATCTATCTGGTCAATGGCACAGGCGATGGCGGTCTTCTTTGGTCGTAGAGCGTAAAGCTCAACATTTATCTTATCTCAATTGGTCCGGTTTTTCTGAAACACCTTTGGATACTACCTGGTTTACTACGCTTCAACAGTTGAATGAGTACACCTGGGGCGGTAAATCCGGCGGGCTCACCTGGACTTTTTGCGGTGGTTACAGGTATTTTTTGCTCAGCCGAAACAATGCAACACGGTTAATAAATCCGGAGAGTAACGATGTGAAAATTGCCTTGCAATCTTTCAACCGACAGGCCGGCTTTATTTCGGAGCTAAAATTACGCACCTGGAAAGCCAATGTAATCGGGCTTAAAATCTGGTGGCAAAAACAAGTCGTGTGGAATAAGGCTCAAAATATTTCGGAGGATACCTATGTAGTCGCCAGCATAACTAAACAGGAATTAGATGTACGACAAAGGATCTTCAGGCCCTACTTTGAGATAAACCTGTCTCTGACTTTTTAAAGAAGGGATTTATAATGCCTCTTATTTTGTTAGGGAATCAGTTAACTTTGATACAACATCACACCTATGGACAAAAAAATTGTAATTGCCATCACAGGAGCCAGTGGAAGTATATATGCTGCCAGACTGATTCATCATTTGTCCCTGGTTAAAGAGCAATATAAAGAGGTTGGCGTGGTATGTTCAGGTAATGCCCGAACGGTTTGGGAATTTGAGCTTAAAACGCCCATGGATATACCCTTTAAAGTATTTGAAAAGTCAGACTTTATGGCGCCTTTTGCTTCAGGGTCTGCTAAATATACCCACATGGTGATTGTTCCGTGTAGCATGGGTACCCTCGGCAGAATTGCACATGGTATTTCGGATGATCTTATCACACGGGCTGCGGATGTTGTGCTAAAGGAAAGAAGAAAACTCATCTGCGTAACACGGGAAACCCCCTTAAATCTCATTCATATTGACAATATGAAAAAGGTTACTGAGGCGGGAGGGATCATTCTTCCGGCCTCTCCGTCTTTTTATTCACGCCCCGATGACTTTAATGCATTGGCCGAT
The DNA here is from genome assembly GCA_947459115.1 of Bacteroidota bacterium. Lineage (GTDB taxonomy): Bacteria > Bacteroidota > Bacteroidia > J057 > RFSG01 > CANHCC01. Next base: position 5,614 of record CANHCC010000165.1, read on the forward strand.
ACCGTTGTTCATAGAGTTCTGGATTTATTGGATATTCAAGTCCAGACCTACCGGTGGAGTGAGTAAGGTTTAATCCTTATTTCTTCGTTAAAGCAGCCTCATAAACCCGCCGCATCCCTTCTTCTAAGGATACTTTAGGTTTCCAGTTAAAACGGTTCTCGACATAGGTCATGTCGGAATATCTGCTGTGAACCCCAACGGGTTTGTCTAACAGCGGCTTAATCTCGGGTTGGTAGCCGGCAAACTTGGTCATAAGGCCAATAATGTCCAGAAAGCTGCTGAGTTTGCCGGATCCGATATTGATAGCCGTCCCGTCATGAATATGATCCATAGCCATTAATATGCAATCAATACAATCCTCAATATGCACAAAATCTCTGCCTTGTTTTCCGCTTCCCCATACCTCGAAAGGATTCTCTTTTCCGGCGGCTCTTTTAGCGATTGCAGGGATAGGATAGGATAAATCCTGGTCTTCTCCATA
>CANHCC010000166.1 GCA_947459115.1 Bacteroidota bacterium
CTTCAAACGGACCTTGCTGATTGCCCCGTTTTACAAGGTAGTTCGGATTTTTCTGGGTTTGTGATTCGATCCTTTTTACCATTACCGTTTACTGGCCTGGGCCCGGAAGAAGAAAATGCAAGCTCTACTTCTGCTTTGTATTTTTATAAAAGCGCCACTGCAGAATTTCGGGAACTAGTGGTGGTTGGCGCGGATTCTGTCATTGGTAACTTTCTTTATGTTCCGGAAGCTTCCGCCGTGTTTTATGAGTTGATTAATCAAAATGAGTACTCCCTGAATCGTTTGGAATTGTCCTATCCCCTTCAACCGGCAAAGGCTATTTATAAAAGTACCAATGAATTGTTTCGATTCCGATACGATGTTCACACTTCTATATTTTATGCCATGATCCAAGATGGTGAAAATATTTTAGAATTGTCGAATCTGGCCAGTTCAGACTCTATCCTTGTTAGAAATGCGGGTAGCATCTCGCCTATGAGCCTGAGTCTGCCTGTTTCTTCCAGTAGTGGTGTATGTGTGGCTTGTCCCCTCCTGCCCATGAAAAAACGCCCGGCCGCATCGCTTAAGATTTTCTGCAAAAACCTTCCCGAAAAAGAAGTATTCCTAAACGATAGAATTATCACTTCAGAACTGATTGAACCGGACAACTGGCTGGTACTTGGTAAGGAGAGTATTTCTCTTTTGGATGTCCAGGGAAACATCTTGTATAAAGTTTGTCTTAAAGAACCTGAATTACTCGGCATAGACCAGGATCAGTTTTATCTTCGCTCCGGCGATTATACCCTTCGTTTCTCCGGTGAATCCTCAGAACCTGATACCCTACAGTCGGGTATTCACGAAAGATTCTTTGATTTGCTCGGGGTAAGAAAGGGTGTGAGAGCGGGTCGGAGGATTTGAAAGGAAAGTAATTTAAGGCTTCTTTTATAATTTGGAGTTACACTAGATCATAATTCTCCTTTGTAGAAGGACATTTTTCCTGTTTAAAATACAGAATCGAAAATAAATATTTGAGGCCATATATCCATCAATGGTATGGGCCTCCATAAACACCAATTTATTCTAATCGTTACCTTAAAAGAGACCAACCATTTAAAAGGTTCATAAAAAGAAACATCAAAGAAATTCATCACATCAGTCATTCATATAATTTAAATTTTATTGACGGTCAAAATACAGACATGGTCAAACAACCATTTTCTCTAAAAACAATTAAGTACTCATGATATTCATTGCTGTTAAAAAAGAAATCATGAATTATTAATATCCCTGGCATTGTGAAACCAGATCCTTAAAACATTTTAATGTTTTATATACAAAGGGAACCATTTAACAAGTAGCTGAAAATTTTTCTAAAAATGGCGACAATTTGCATATTTTTTGTATATTTGTCGCCATAAAACACAAGTACTAAATGGAAAACCTATTTGCAACCCGATTAAGTTCTGCCCGAAAAATGGCGGGAATCTCGTTGCAGGATTTGGAAGATAAACTGGAAAAATATGTAACTCGCCAAACCCTGCATAAATATGAACAGGGCAAAATGAAACCCGACAGCAAAGCTCTCCATGCCATTGCCAAAGCTGTTGGTGTATCAGTAGATTACTTTTTTTCAGAACCGACTTTGGATATAACGTTGGATAATGTGGACTACCGAAAGTATTCTACCAAGATTTCAAAAACAGAACAGGTAGCGATCGAGGAAAAAGTGAAAGAAATTTGTTCGCGGTATTTAGAATTAGAGCAATTGATTAATCCTGCTGACAAAACTGAATACTTTAATTATGATAAAGTGATTACAACTGCAGAAGATGCAGAAGCGGCAGGCATTGAGTTACGGAGGCGTTGGAAATTGGGTTATGACCCGATACCAGATGTAGTAGAAATGCTGGAGGATAAGGGATATAAGGTGATTGAACTGGATGCTCCCGAAGGTTTTGATGGCATGAAAGCCGATGTGGGGGATAAGAAATTGATTGTGCTGAAAAAATTTAAGCAAGATGATGAAGATGTGGTGCGTAAGCGGTTGACTGCTTTGCATGAGTTGGCTCACCACTCGTTGAAATTTTCAAAAAAGTTAAGCGATAAAGAAATTGAAAAATTGTGTCATGCTTTTGCGAGTTCTGTTTTGTATCCTGCAGATATGGCAAAGCGTGAATTGAGTAAAGACCGTTTTCATTTTTATCAAAACGAATTGAAATTGATTAAGGAGCGTTGGGGAATCAGCTACACTGCTGTGTTTGCCCGAGCTTTACAATTGGGAATAATAACCGAATACACCTACCGGAGATTTCATGTTGGATTTAAGAAAAGGGGATATCATATTCCGAATCAAGAACCAGGCAGATTTATGAGCAAGGAAAAACCGGTGAAGATCGAAAGAATAGTGTATGTAGGCTTGTCGAAAGAAATTTTAACCGTAAATGAAGCGGCTTACTTTTTGGGCATATCGGCTTGGAAATTTCGAGAGCAATTGCAACAGATTGTATGAAATTGATTGTTACCGATTCCAGTGTGTTCTTTGATATAATTAAAATTCAGGCATTGCCAGAGTTTTTTGATTTGGATATTGAGGTTTGCACGACGGATTTTGTTCAAAAAGAAATTCTGGAATCGGAACAACGCAAGCAGATAGAACATTTTATCCGCTTGAAAAAATTAACAGTATTTGAAATGAGTGCTGAATAAATTGATGAGGTAATACAATTCAAAACCAACAGAGTTTTTAGAACGCTGATTGATAAAACAGTTTTGTGGAAAGCAAAACAATTAGGATGTCCTTTGCTAACTGGGGATGCCAAATTACGCAATGAAGCAACTGAGCAGGGCGTTAAAGTGCATGGTAGTTTGTGGGTGGTGATGCAATTGGTGAAGCATGAAATTGTAGACAAGAAAAAAGGAATAGAATACCTGGAGAAACTGAGAATTATTAATGACAGACTACCCGTTGAAGAAATTGAAAAATTAATTAAAAAATTAAAACAGTAAAACCATGAATTACAAAACAAGCGATTAAAAATCACTTCACATATTAAGTAATCATTAAAAAAGGCAACCTGGTTCCGGCAATTACATGCCTTCATGTTTCATTTATTAATAATCTCCATCCATGTGCCAATCAGTATAGGTACAACCCAGAAAGTCATCATCCCAAGAATATATGCGAATAAACATTTTATATAGGTTGATACGCGTTTTAAGTTATAAAATTGACCTATTGCCCAAACACAATAAGCAATTGCGACAAGACCAGAAACGCCTGTTATATTTATAGAGATAAAACTTTGTATGCCTGTAAAAACAGAAACAATCAACATTCCCATTCCAATGACATAGCAAAGCATCGTTAAAATTTCATAAAAATTATAATTCAGTTTCCTAAAAAATAATTTTAACCAAAAAGCAATAAATATTCCCATTACAATATTGGCATAGCCATAATGATCTTGAACCCACTTTATAACTTTAAAAACAGATTCGGGTAATTCATTACTAGACTCGTAATATTTATTAAAACTATCTTCGCTGTGAAAAAAATGATTTAAGACAGTATATATTAATGATGTAAGAATTATAAAGAGAATGGGCTTCACCAGTTTTTTCCGGTTCTCCAAAAGGTAATCCCGAATATTTTCGCCGGGATTTAGGGCAAGTTCGCGTATGGTATAAAAAAATCCTTGTTCTAAGTGAAGTACATGTTGTAATTCATGCAGAATATATTTTTGATCAATTCGCTTGACATCTTTAGGCTGTCCACACTGAGAACAATAATTTGAATCTATCTCTGTCCCGCAACTTTTACAATTCATAACGATTTTTATTTTTTTGTTATTGTTAGTTTCTTTCGGTTTGCAAAAATAAGGAATTAATACCCCCTGTTGTTTCAAAACGCATCTGACAATTAAAAGAATAGATTAAAAAATACATGACAACGGATTAAATATCCGGTGTAATTCCTTTTAAATCTATACTATCTATCAATCGGGGATTTTTATATTTTTCCCTCCAATGTGGTAAATCACGCCTGTTAGACCAGTCTGCTTTTAACAACAATCCATTGAATTGACCTTTCATAAAATTCTACTTTCATACTTCATTATGGGACGCTGAAGATTGTTGTTTCAATTCCAGTAATTTCTACCGAATACAATCTGGCAATTCCCCTTGGAGACTACTTCTTTTTACTCAATGCTTTTATTATTTGAGCCTGGTCTGCTTCATGCCAATATTCTTGTATATCCAGATTTACTTTGATCACATTGATTTTACAATTCTTATTGGCACGAGCTAAATCCTCCCATATTTTGACATGATTTTTATTTAGTTTTCCTGTCCATACCGACCAATAAATCAGAAGATGAAAATCTGCCGGATCCGGAGAAGCCAAATTGTTTCCTGTTAAATCTCTATACTTCTTTAGCGTTGTTAACAGGTCTGAGCTATCCGGTTGATTGTACTTATTGGATAAATTTAAATTTGGAATGAATTGAAACAAACCAGCATTACAAGAGGTATCCGCCTGGCGATATTCTATATACTGCCCGTTTCGGTCATAAATTGCACCATCAGGAATGCCTCGTTTGTTTAATACATAAAGATATTCATTACTGCTCACCGTTGCAATATTTGAAGTATCCATATCATATTTGAGAGCCTTCTTTAAAATGGTCTTACGATTCTCTATGTCGGGATCTTTAATTCCATAAAGCTTCAACATAATCGGCTGACAGCTAGCCAAAATGAATAATGAGGCAAGTAATACAACGGGGTTCTTCATTTTACTTAATAGTCATGTACCGGACGAAGGAAATTCATGTGGTTCTTCTATTGGAAAACATCTAAGCTGTTTTAGCGCTTGAGGTTTCAGACCTCTAAAGTAAGAAATCCGGAGGATTATGCAGGGATGTCAGGAGTAGGCGAATCCGGTAAGATGCTGTTCGCAATTCTATCATTTCATTCTATATCCTGAATTTCTGCGATTCTTGGAATCCCCATAAAACCTTAATTTTGCCTCCAAAACCATTTATACATCATGAGCTACAGAATAGAAAAAGACACCATGGGCAGTGTGGAAGTGCCGTCCGACCGCTATTGGGGCGCCCAAACCCAAAGATCAAAGCAAAACTTTACCATTGGGGGCCACCTCATGCCTCTGGAAGTGATTCAGGCATTTGCCATCCTTAAGAAAGCTGCGGCTCAGGCCAATTGTGAATTGGGCGTACTGCCTCAGGAAAAATCCGATATCATTGGTAAAGTGTGTGATGAAATTCTGGAAGGAAAACTCAACGATCATTTTCCTTTGGTGGTATGGCAAACAGGTTCAGGAACCCAAAGCAATATGAATGTGAATGAGGTGATTTCCAACCGGGCCATCGAAATTCTGGGTGGTGAAATGGGGTCTCAAACCCCTATTCACCCTAATGATGATGTCAATAAGTCTCAGTCCTCCAATGATACCTTCCCTACAGCTATGCACATTGCGGGGTATAAGCTGATTGTGGAGCATACCATCCCCATGCTACAAAGCCTGCATGACACCCTGGACGCCAAAGCCAAAGCCTTTGCAGATATCGTAAAAATCGGTAGAACGCATTTGATGGATGCCACACCTTTAACCTTGGGTCAGGAGTTTTCCGGTTATGTATCTCAAATTAGTCACGGCATTCGGGCACTGAAAAACACACTGCCGCATTTATCCGAACTTGCACTTGGCGGTTCTGCTGTAGGAACAGGGCTGAATACGCCGAAAGGTTACGATGTCTTGGTGGCAAAGAAAATTGCCGAACTTTCCGGTCATCCATTTGTTACCGCGGAAAATAAATTTGAATCCCTGGCTGCCCACGATGCCATAGTCGAAAGCTCCGGCGCTCTAAAAACCGTAGCCGTGAGCCTAATGAAAATCGCCAATGACATTCGCCTCCTTGCTTCTGGTCCTCGCTGTGGTATCGGTGAAATTCTTATTCCGGAAAACGAACCCGGTTCTTCTATCATGCCTGGTAAGGTGAATCCTACCCAGGCGGAAGCCATGACTATGGTCTGTGCTCAGGTAATCGGGAATGATGC
>CANHCC010000167.1 GCA_947459115.1 Bacteroidota bacterium
GAGGATTGAGGAGAAGTTTTGTAATTATTTTTTATTTGGGGAGGAATCCAGATGCTTTTGATAAAAACTCATCGGAAAAATTTGGAATTCGATTCCAAATTTTTCTGATGATTACATGATATTTCAATTGTATGGCTCTTCGCATTATTTAGTGGGTAATTCCTTTTTTTGTGTAGTAAGGTATTCTTCGAACTACCCGCCCGGGCATACTTCGACCAGGCTCAGTACATGCTTCGATACGCTCCCCACCTCTTTGGTAATGATGTTAAAGATAAACAAGACTGTGGGTGGGGACTACTCCGCGACCGGGCTGTTAAACCTGATATATTCAGGTTTAACAGATTTTCTAGGTTTGGTTAACGAAACACTATTTTATGAGCCTTTAAATCTTTGACACTAAAATTTCCGTCATATAAATAATCCTTAAACCCACTTGATATGGCGAAGAGCCAATTGTATTTTGGTTGCAAAACGGATGAAAATTAAATCCATTTTATTGCTATTTCAGTAGCATAATTAGGCGGACTGAAAATATTAATCTGTTTATGCACCTAAAATTAGGCTCTATTGTCTAATTTTTTTAGGACTATTTTATTGGAACAGGAACTTACCTAAAACCTTGCTGAAAACTCCCCTCTACAATATTCTTCCACCAGCCTGAACCCTGTACCCAAGGGTTATTGGCAGCACCTTTGCCCCGAACATTGTAGGTATTTTTATTGTAGGCACCTCCCCCTCCAAATACACCATTTGAAGCAGGCATCCAGGGGTTAGAGAACTTCTTGGAACTCATTACGAATAATCTAAATTGGTGATAATAAAAAATGCCAGGCAGAAAGTGCATTTTTTTTCTGCCTGGCGTTTCGATTTATCCAGCGGGTGGGGTAGGGTGATTACACATGGAGCCCAGGATCAATTTAATATCATCCAGGCAGCAGTCGTTAAACATTTTGCGGTAGGCCTCTGCTTTGGCTTCTGGATCGGTAATAGCTGCAATAACAGAAAGAGCTTCCACAAGTTTGTCATGCATATCCCCTGTTTCCTGAATATAACTGTCATTTTCGAAGGTATTCCGGTGAACGGCTTCAACCTGGATCTTTTGGTTGTAGCAGTCTAGTGCTTCTCCATTAATAAGGGTAATTAACCGCTCGGATTGTAAAGGTGTGCAATGTTTTAATTAACATCATGACAATAAATGGACGAAAAGAAGAGGAGTATATCCCTAATGCGAAGCGAGAGAATAAAACAAACTTGAAGTAAGCAAAGTATTGAAAAATAAAGCAAAGCAAAAAAAGCAAAGCGACACAAAGAATAAACGGTTTGAGCCAACCCCTGCCCTGAAAGGGCATCTCCCTTTAACAGGGACTTTAGTCCCTGCTCCGGTCCCTGCTCCGGTCCCTGCTCAAATATTTCCCCTTCTCCTTCCAAGGCAGTGGCCCTAAAATTGACCCCAATTCAGGCCGCTCTGCCTCCCGCCAATTAAAATCTTCCAACCGGTTTGGACTGTCAATGACTTCAAAAATGGGATGAAAAGTGCCTTCGGGTTTGCCTGAAAAGGTGATGCGCGAAGGCTTATTTTCATTAAATAAAATGAAGATCTCGTTGCTGAGGGATTGGTTCATCCCCTCATAAGTATTCTTTTCCTCGTTTCGGGTAAAATAAATACTCTCCGCATTGCCCGACACCCGCATGCGGTTTAATGCCCCGCTTTCAAATTTTCCGAAGACCTCCCGGCCTTTTACCTGGTTAAATCCTATTGTATCCTCTTTACTGATCAAAAAGCCTTTTGGATAAACATGCAAGGAATCCGGATTCTCATTTCTTAAGGTTAAAACAATCGTGTCTCCTGTCATTTGATGATTGTCTGACCATAAAATGGGATCGTAGTACAAATACAGGATAGAATCTTTGCGGTTATATTCCAGAGAATCTGAGGCGGCCTGTAAATTTCGCATGACGATGCGTACTTTAGGCCAGGCCGCAATTCTCATGGTGTCTTCTAAGGAATCCTGCTTAGAGTAAAAATAATCTGCCGTGAGATGCAGGGTATCCTCGTCCAGATGCTGCACCAGCCAGGGCTCTCCGCTGATGAGGCTTTCACCGGTCTTGCGATGAAATTCTCCACAATGCCCAAAGAGTTGAATGCTGCTGTCTTTTTTTAACAAATGAACCTGACCTATCCCTTCTCCAAAATCATATCCCTGGTCGTATTTCAGGGTGTCCGCTGTCATACAATAGGTCGAGTCCTTTATCCATGGGTTTTGATATAACTCCGCTCTTTTCTGCTCTGTGTCGTAAAACCCGGACCGCGTAAACAGGGTATCTTCTTTCATGTAGATATAGGTATCATCTACAAATAATGCCGTCTTGGTTTCGGTATGATAGGCCAGCGTATCCGTTACAAGGCGAAAATCGGGGTTTGTCAGTAAGACTTTTCTCTTAAAATAAACTTTTTTAGTATCAGTATGGTACACCCCTGTCTCACTGCTGAGGGTGTTTTCCCCATCCCTTAGAATGCCTTGTTGAGGATATACTGCCATGCCGGAGTTTCGAAAATATGTTAAACGCTGGGTTTTTAGGGTGGTTTTCCCGTCCTTAAGCAATACATTTCGAAATAATTCAGCCACTTTTAATTCTCCGTCGTAATGCAATTCCTCTCCGGTAATTTGAGTTGTGTCAGTTAAGACTATTCGAACGCGGGAATGGGCTTTAAGAAAATTAATATCCGCATAGTGCAAAGCACTGTCGCAGTAAAGCATCACGGAATCGTGTTTGAATTGTACATTACCTGTCATTTTCCGAATCATCCCACTGTCGCTGGAATAAATGGTAAGAATGTCGGCATTGATGATTTCTACCGGCTGACTATGCAGGGATTCAAATATGCTTACAAGGATAAGCATTCCCATTAGGAATGGCGAGGAAATTCGGGATAGATCAAAGGAGATGAATTGGTTGCCACATTTCAGGCATGCGCCATGCCTGGATCCCTTGAAAAAATTTAAGATTCGGGAATGTGTCCATCTGTCAAAGGAATTGCACATGGAATTTCTCCGGCCTCCTTTCGCAATTGTTTCATTATTATTTCGTTTGAACTCGATAAGACGCATAACTTTGTGCAAAAGTAGAAATTAAACCCTGAATAGATTGAACAAGCAGGTAACAGAACAATGGGAGCTTGAGGTATTAGCGGGACTGGAATCTATAATTCCCGGCATAAGGTCTCACTCGTTGTTGGTGGCGTTATCCGGAGGGATGGATTCTGTTGCATTGTTGCGAATTCTGGTTAAACACAAATTTGCGGTTAAGGTGGCCCATGTCAATTATGGACTCAGGGGGGAGGAGTCAGATGGGGACGAAGCATTTTGCGAGGCCCTTTGCACAGAGTTAAATGTGCCTTTTTTTGTGCATCGCTCCGGTGCGGATGTTTTTAAACCCGGGCTTTCGATTCAGGCTGTGGCCAGGGAAATACGCTATTCCTGGTTTGAAGTGTTAAGGCAACAGGAACACTGTGATTTCGTTCTTACAGGTCATCATAGAGACGATCAAGCGGAGACCATCATCATGCAGGCCCTGCGTCGTAAGGCATTTCGGATGTTTCAGCCTATTGCGCGCCTTAATGGACATGTGGTGAGACCGCTTCTTGGGGTTACTCGGGAAGAGATTCGTCATTGGATGGAGAAGGGGGAATATAGTTGGCGGGAAGATAGTTCCAATGCTGAGGATGTGTACCTTCGAAATCAAGTCAGAAACCGCCTGATTCCTGAATTGTTAAAGATTCAACCCTCCCTTTCGGATCATATGGAAGAGAGAGTTGTTCTTTATCAGGCTCAGTATAATCTCTTAGAAAGAGCTATTGTTCCTCATCTCGGCGAGATAATAAACGGGAATGAGGGAAATCAAACCATTTATCTTCAAAACATCCTTCATCTTTATGGTCAGGATGGCTCAGCTGTTTTGGCCTACCTATTAGATCGTTTGGGGGAGCCGGCCTCTGTGGGAAATCAAGTGATTCGCCTGATGACCTCAGATACCGGTAAAAAAGTATTGGGATTAAAGGGGATTTATTATCGGGATAGGGACCGGATTATTCAAAGTCCCTATCAGGATATGCCCCAGGAAGTCTGGATTTTGCCCGGTATTTCGGAGGTGGTTTATGGAAAGTGGAAATTAAGCATTAGGGAATTTCGCCCATCCGGGAATTTTATTCCTGAAAAATCTTCTGAAATTCTGGTCATGGACGCGGCCCGCCTCAAATGGCCGCTCCGCGTTCGGCCTTGGGCGCCGGGGGATAAAATGAAACCTCTCGGCATGGAGGGAAGTCGTAAAGTCTCAGATATTCTCACCGGGTTAAAATTGTCCCCGCCGGTTCGGGAATCCGCTTTTGTTATCTCCTCCGAGGACAGGATTATTTTTGTGCAGGGATACAGAATTGCCAATAAAGTCAGATATAGAAAAGATACGCGTCGTGTATTGGAAATCCGAATTACTCAAAATGTTTAGGCTTGCACCAAGCCTCCGCTTGCACCAAGCCCTGATCTGCACACTGCTGTTGTGGGGCCTGATTGCCTGCGATTCCGGAGCATCTAAAGCCGGTGAAGCGGAAAGCTCCGCCCGAGATTCCGTTTTGACGCCCTCAGATTCTATTCAACATTTGATTCAGAGTTTATCCGAGCAGATTCGGATGTATCCCAAAAATCCCGCCTTATATATAGAGAGGTCATACTTATTATATACCTCAGGCGATACGCCTTTGGCCATTGAGGATATTGAAAAGGCCATGCAGCTGAATCCCAAAGATCCGGAGGCCTATTATTTGAGAGGTTTTTATGATCTGGTAAGTAATAAGGATACTACAGCAGAGGCGTATCTGATGAAAGCGGTAGAATTTGGATCCGAAAATCCAGAAACCTATTACAGCCTGGGCAATCTGAATACTTTTCGAAAAAAATATTCCGAGGCCTTGAAGTGGTATAAGGTGGCGATGGAGAAAGATTCTCTCGATCCGGGCTATCCTTACGCTTGTGGGATGGTGTATTATCAGCAGAAAAATTATCCGATGGCTTTAAATTGGTTTGAGAAGGCCCTGAAGTTGGATCCTTATCATACCAAATCTCTATTACAATTCTATACCTATTATAATGAGGTTCGCCGGGATGCCTCTAAAGCCACGAAGTATAACAACCTGATTTTGGCAACGGATTCCCTTCATCCTTTGGGCAGATTTCATAAGGGGGCGGAGATTCAGGAGAAGGCCTTTTTGTTAAAGAGGGGAGGACCAGTGTTTGACAGCCTCATGATGTTGGCAATTGAGGAATATACCAAGGCTCTAGTTCGGAGTCCGGGCTATGTTCAGGCTCTGTATAACCGGGGTTATGGATTTTATGCCTTGGGCATGAATCAGGAGGCCATGCAGGATTTTGAACAGGTATTGGTTTCGGATAAGTATCATGCCAGAAGTTATTTTATGATGGCTTCCATCTATGAATATCAAAAGGACCTGGAGAATGCGAAGAAATATTATGAGATTGCGTTACAATTGCAGCCGGATTTTAAGGAAGCCGAGCAGGCAATAGCGGAATTAAAGTGATTTTTTAGGTTTTTTATCGGTAGCCTGTCGTATAATTTATACAGGCATTCGGGGCGGAATTAATAGGATTTAGAATCTTTATTGTAAATTTTTATTCTGTTTATCAAAGCGTTATAAATTTTATTTTAAAAAACAGATTGAGATTCCGCCAATCTGTGTACCTTTGAAGTGTCAAATATGAGTTCTTTGTTTGGGTTGTGAAAAAAGTTTTTGAAAAAAAAGTTTTAATATTTTTTGCAGTTCCAAAAAAACAATTTAAATTTGCACTCCCATTCGGACAATAACCTTGATAAAAGGTAAACATACGAAGGGAAAAGAAGTAAGAAGAAATAAGGCTGTGAAGCCTGAGATACTGAGGGGAAGGGAAGCGGGGAAGAATAAGTTCTGTGAAGTAGCGAAGGAAAAAAATCAGTACGACTAGGTAAAACGAAGTCGTTCCTGAGAGTTGTACAA
>CANHCC010000168.1 GCA_947459115.1 Bacteroidota bacterium
ATTCCACTTCTGGAGGGATACAACTACAGGTTTTTCTCCAATCAGGCAAGAAGACCTTCCATTCATTATGGATTCATGGGGTTGTGGAATCCGGATCTGATTAGTGCCATTTCGAAAGAGCCTAAAAATACGGTCATTATTCTCCATGGTTGGAATTACATAACCCATCTGATGGTGCTCTTATTATCAAGAGTTTATCATAAAAAACTCATCCTAAGAGGAGATAATCCGGATCATCATGATAGAATGATGTCGCCTGGAAAACAATGGTTAAAAAAATTAATCCTGCTTCCCTTATTGAAATTGCCCAACCTGGTGTTTTATGCCGGCAAAAGGAATTTTCTATTCTTCCGCATGTACGGGGTATCTGAATCTAAACTTTGTTTTTCGCCTCACTCGGTAGACAATGAAAGATTTCAATTATCGGATCAGGAGAAAACGCATAAACGAAATTATCTACGCCGAACCTATAATATCCCGGATGAAGCGATTGTTATTATATCCCCTGCAAAGTATATTCCCAAGAAAAGACTTCAGGACATCATCGAAGCAGTTGGTCACCTCAACAATCCTCATCTCTATCTGATGCTGGCGGGAGAAGGTCCCTCGCGAGACTTTCTACAAAACAAGGCAAAGGATACGGCTCCGGGCAAAGTGATTTTTACCGGGTTTATTAATCAAAGTGAGATGCCGGATCATTACGCCATGGCAGATATTTTATGTATGGCTTCCGGTCTTGGCGAAACCTGGGGCCTTGGCGTGAATGAAGGGATGAACAGTGGTTTGCCTGTTATTCTCTCGGATTTGTGCGGATGTGCTGAAGATCTTGTTGAACCCGGGGTGAATGGCTATATTTTCCCAACCGGCAATGTCATGGTTTTGGCGGATTATATCCGACAATTATCAGAAGATTCGGATTTACGCACCAAAATGGGGGCCGAATCAAAACGCATCATACAGAAATATGGAATACATGAAACGCTACGCGGCATGTTAAATGGAATTAAATGTTTAACTCGAAATGAATAAAATACTGGTAACTGGTGCTGCTGGTTTTATTGGCTCACATCTATGTCGTGCCTTACTTAAAAATGGAAACCAAGTCATAGGGTTAGACAATTTTGACCCCTTTTATAGTAGAGAGGTCAAAGAGAATAACATCAAAGATCTTCTCCAGAATCCTTCATTTACCTTTTATGAGTTGGACATCTGTAATTTCTTTGCATTACTGAACGAATTGAAAAATGAAAAACCGAATATCGTTGTTCACTTAGCAGCTAAAGCAGGTGTGCTTAAGTCGATTTCGGATACGGAGAGCTATCTAACCAATAATATTTCCGGCACCCATAACCTGTTGGAATGGATGCGTCTTAATGAAATAAATAAGTTTATTTTTGCTTCCTCCTCCTCTGTTTATGGCAATTCGAATCAGGTCCCTTTTAAAGAAACGGATAATACCGACAGGCCCCTAACGCCATACGCAACTACAAAAAAGGCCTGTGAGTTGTTAAATTATAACTACCATTACATTCATAAAATGGATGTAATTAATTTAAGGTTTTTTACAGTTTATGGTCCATCTCAAAGACCGGATCTGGCCATTCATAAGTTTATCAAGTTAATATATGCGGGAGAACCTGTAAAGATTTATGGAGCTGGGGATTCAGCCAGAGATTATACTTACATAGACGATACAGTTAAAGGCATCATTCAATCCATTCATTATATTCAAAATAATACGGGTGTGTATGATACCTTTAATCTGGGAAATAATCATCCGGTTCCTTTGTTAGGACTAGTAAAATCTATGTATTCAGTTTGTAAAAAAACTGAAAATTATGTGCATGTTGAAGAACAGCTAGGGGATATGAAAGTAACCTGTGCGGATATTTCCAGAGCAAAATCTGTTTTGGGCTATTCCCCTTCTACCCCTATACAAGAGGGACTTAAATTATTTGCTAAGTGGTTTGAACAACAACAATCCCCCAATCTATGAGTAAAGTAAACGAGGAAAACTGGACCCTCATCATCAAGCCTGAAAATAAATTTTGGGATTTGAGACTGGGAGAACTTTGGGCCTATCGCTATCTGGTGCGCCTATTTGTGAGGAGAGATTTCGTATCCACCTATAAACAGACAATTTTGGGGCCTTTGTGGTTTTTTGTTCAACCCATTTTGAGTAGTGTAACATTCACATTTATCTTCGGGAACATTGCCGGACTATCGACGGATGGATTACCAATGATGGTATTCTATATGTCCGGTATAATTTGTTGGTCTTACTTTTCAGAATGTCTGAACAGGACCTCCTCCACTTTTACAAGCAATGCCGGTATTTTTGGAAAGGTTTATTTTCCGCGTATGATTGTGCCCCTCTCCGGGGTCATATCCAACCTGATGCGACTATTGATTCAGTTTTTATTACTCATTCTGTTTATGATTTACTACATTGCGATTGGGGCAAATATCCATCCCAATTGGGCAATTCTTCTTACGCCCCTCTTCATCGTGATCATGGCAGGATTAGGTTTGGGTTTAGGCATCATCATATCCTCCTTTACAACCAAGTATAGGGATTTCACTTTTTTAATAGGATTTGGCGTACAATTGCTGATGTATGCTTCCCCGGTTATTTTTCCGCTGAATGAGATAAAAAATCCCCTCTATCGCACCATTTTAGAATACAATCCCATGACACCAATCATTGAAGGATTTAGGTATGCGTATCTTGGAGCAGGAACCCTATCTCCCGGGCTTTTAGCTTACAGTGCAGGTTTCACGGCCGTTGTTTTGGTCATTGGGACTGTTATTTTTAATAAAGTGGAAAGAAGTTTTATGGATACTGTGTAATATGTCAATCGCAATAGAGCTTCACAATATTTCAAAACAATATCGATTAGGAACAATCGGTACAGGAACCTTATCACATGATCTAAATCGGTGGTGGGCACAAATTCGGGGTAAGGAGGATCCATATCTTAAAATTGGGGAGGAAAACAACCGATCCGAAAAAGGGAAATCCGATTATATCTGGGCACTGCGGGATATTAACTTTCAGGTCGAATCCGGGGAAGTACTCGGTATTATTGGTAAAAATGGCGCAGGCAAATCGACTCTGTTAAAAATCCTCTCGAGGGTTACTTCTCCAAGCACCGGCGAAATAAGAATTAAAGGGCGTATCGCAAGCCTACTGGAGGTTGGTACCGGTTTCCATCCGGAATTAACCGGACGGGAAAATATATTTCTGAACGGTGCAATAATGGGCATGACCCGAAGGGAAATTTTAAGTAAGCTGGATGAAATCATTGATTTCTCAGGTGTCGAAAGATATATAGATACACCTGTTAAACGATATTCCAGTGGCATGTATGTGAGACTTGCCTTCGGAGTAGCCGCACACCTGGAACCGGAAATTCTGATTGTAGATGAAGTATTGGCCGTAGGGGATGCTGAATTTCAAAAGAAATGTATCGGTAAAATGCAGGATGTTTCGCAAAAAGAAGGAAGGACAGTCCTTTTTGTAAGCCATAATATGGCCGCGGTAAAAGCACTTTGCAATTCTGCACTCGTCCTAAAAAACGGTAAAGTGGATTTTCCAAAAGGGAATACAGATTTAGCCATTCAACATTACCTAAAATTGGAAGATGAATTGATGGCAATTCCGCTTATTGATCGAAAAGATCGTCAGGGAAAAGGCAATGTATTACTTTCCCATCTGGAATTTATAAATAGTTCAGGCCAAAGTGTGGGGCAACTCATTTCGGGAGAGGCGGCAGAAATAAGGGTGCATTACAGGAATCGTACCGGTGAGGCCGGACTAAACAATATGATAGGTATTTTGGTGGAACGAAACGATGGGTTTACAGTTCTGGACCTATCTAATGTCTATACCGGCCATCCCTATACCTGGAATAAAGAAAAAGGCTATATCTCCTGCGTTTTGGATAAACTTCCTCTGTCAGGAGGCAATTATTATATTCATCTCATTTTGTGGCAAAATGATTCATTGCAGGATTGGATTCTAAATGCCGGAAATTTAACTGTTGAAGAAGGGGATTTTTACGGTACAGGGCAGACCAGCACAGGCGTGAAAGTTCCTCATAAATGGAATTTTAGTTAACAGTTATGTGCGGAATCGCAGGAATACTCAAGTGGGATAATTCGATAGTAACGGAAGAAGCCATCCTTTCATTTACGGATAGCTTAAAACACCGTGGGCCTGATGGCAGAGGTATCTGGATTCATGCAAACCAAAAAATAGCTTTAGGTCATAGAAGATTATCAATTTTAGATTTATCGGAGGCAGGGCATCAACCACAGCATTCATCGGATAAACGCTTCACAATTTCCTACAACGGAGAAGTTTTTAATTTCATTGATTTAAAAAAAGATCTAATTCAATTAGGGTACCATTTTTATACAAATTCTGATACGGAAGTGGTGTTAAATGCCTGGAAAGAATGGGGCGTAGATTGTCTATATAAATTCAATGGTATGTGGGCATTTGCGATTTGGGATGATGTCAATAAGAGCTTGACTTTATGCAGAGATCGATTTGGTATAAAACCCCTGTATTATTGTACAGGCGGAAATAATCAATTCAGTTTTGCTTCTGAAACTTATGCCTTCAAATATCTGGATGGATACAAAAGAGAAGCAGATCCCCAAAAACTTAATCTGGCATTGCAGAGCATGTTCGGAATGGAAGGCAGAGGGGAAACCCCATTCAAGAACCTATTCGCAATTCCCCCCGGTCATTACATGACGGTATCCCATACCGGAGAACGGAATCTAAAAAGATGGTGGAATACCTTAGAACACCTGGTAGAAATACCGGATACCTATGAAGGGTGTGTTCATCACCTGCGCTATCTCTTGGAAGATGCCTGTCGTATTCGATTGAGAAGTGATGTTCCGGTTGCCACGGCCTTATCCGGAGGCGTGGATTCCTCAGCGGTTTATGCGATTACACATCTGGCGGGTCAAAACCCTGGCGTTTCGAATGAAAGACAAGCAAACGATTGGCAACATGCTTTCACGGCATCTTTCCCCGGAGCGGATACAGATGAGACAGAATATGCCCAAATGGTGGCCGCCCATGTAGGCGGAAATTTGACAAAGATTTATCAATCATTCGATACCCTGGCCGATCGAATCATTCAAGATACGATCCAATTTGATAGCATCTACCTATCGCCTGTTTCTGTCGCATCAGATTTATACAAAGCCATGTACCAAAATGGCATACGCGTTTCGCTGGATGGACATGGGGTAGATGAAATGGCATATGGGTATGGGCATTCGGTAAAAGAAGCGTGGCAAGAGGAGTTCTTAAATTCCAATCTCAATTATGCAGAGGATTTAGAAATTACATTCGCCAACTTGTTTTCCCCCAACCTGCGGGAGACAATGCGTAATTCCCTGCATACTTCTCTTCAAGAAACCAATACGCCTCCGCAACAAAAAAGTAAGGCTCGACAACTCTATGAGACCATGGTGCCTCAGGATATTAAAAGAGTTTACAGATATTTCCGGGGTAGTCCTACACGCCCTGCCGCCTGGCTCAAACCCATTAAAGATCATCCACCTGCTTTTACCCAGGCGCCACAAAAGGAGAAGGCCTTGTTTTTGGAATTCCATGAAACAACCTTGCCTACCCTTCTCAGAAATTTTGACCGAGCCTCTATGATGGCCGGTATAGAATCCAGAATGCCATTTATGGATTATCGTATTGTCTGCTTTTTATTTTCATTGCCCAGAGAGTATAAATTGGGTCATGGATACACCAAACGCATAATCCGGGATGCTATCAGTCCATTTCTTCCAAATCAAATTGTTTATCGGACTTGGAAGGTTGGATTCAATGCCCCTATGACACTATGGTTTTCAGGCCCCTTAAAAAATTGGATATTAGATAGCGTCAATAGTGAGGCGTTTATAAAAAATGAAAACTGGAATGGTCGTGCTATTTCAGAATATGTTAACACGAAATTCAAATCGAATACATGGGGTATGGAAGAGTGCATGCAACTTTG
>CANHCC010000169.1 GCA_947459115.1 Bacteroidota bacterium
GATAAGTGAAAGTAGGATAAAAGTAATGAATCTCTTTGGGTTGTTGGAAAATAAAGGAGGGGATATCCACACCGAAGAAAGTAATGGGTTTTCGCTTGTGTGATTGTCAGGATTACGGGAAGCAAAAGCTAATTTTTTGTGGAAATATAAGTTTGACCCTGAGATACGGATTCTCTATATTTGTTTAATTAATTTGTCGCCTGGCAAATAATTTTAATAGCTTCATAATCAACTCAAAAAATGTCAAATTTTATACATCTTCATAATCATACGCAGTATAGTCTGTTGGATGGCGCCTCTTCGATTAGTCGGATGATGGACAAAACATTAGCCGATGGTATGCAAGCGGTTGCTATCACCGACCATGGGAATATGTTTGGTGTTTTTGATTTTGTTGCACAGGCAAAAAAAAGAAATCTAAAGCCTATAATTGGCTGTGAATTTTATGTGGTAGAAAATCGCCATCAAAAACAATTTACCCAGCAGGTTAAGGATAAAAGATATCATCAGTTGTTTCTTGCCAAAGATGAAGAGGGGTATAAAAATTTATCTAAACTATGTTCTCTTGGATATATAGAAGGGCTTTACAGTAAGTATCCTCGGATTGATAAAGAACTGGTTTTGCAATATCACAAAGGACTCATTGCCACCAGCTGTTGCATTGGGGCAGAAATCCCCCAGTCCATTTTAAATGAGGGCGAAGCAGAAGCAGAGAAGAAATTAAAATGGTGGCTGGATTTATTTGGAGAGGATTATTACATCGAATTGCAAAGGCACGATTTGCCTGAGCAGGCGCTCATCAATGCAACTTTGATGAAGTTTGCCGTGAAGTATGGAATTAAAATGATTGCCACAAACGATTCTCACTATGTCGATGAGGATGATGCTTCTGCTCATGATATTTTATTGTGCATCAATACAGGGGAGAATCGTTCCAGACCTATCGGAGACAATAAAGGAGAACGATTTGGATTTCCCAATAATCAGTTCTACTTCAAAAAGCAGGATGAAATGAAGGCCTTATTTAAGGATGTTCCGGAAGCGATTGAAAATACACTTGAAGTTGGGGATAAGATAAAGTCCCTCAGTCTAACGAAAGATATATTGTTGCCTAATTTTCCGATTGACCAGGCATTCGAGATTCATACCTCTCCGGAATATGTTTTGGATCCCTCCGGAAAAACGGTAGAGCTTGCCCCCAATGTATTAAATCAGTGGGAGTATTTGAAGCATTTGACTTTTACCGGTGCATTCAGACGGTATAAAGAACTTACACCAGAAATAGAAGAACGGTTAAATTTTGAGTTGTTCACTATTAAAACCATGGGCTTTGCGGGGTATTTTTTAATTGTGGCGGATTTTATTCAAACAGGTAGAGACATGGGGGTGTTCGTTGGGCCGGGCAGAGGGTCTGCAGCCGGGTCTGCTGTAGCATATTGTATTGGCATCACCAACATAGATCCCATTAAATACGATTTGCTGTTTGAGCGTTTTCTGAATCCGGAGCGAAAGAGTATGCCGGATATTGATACGGATTTCGACGATGAAGGCCGAAAGAAAGTGATAGATTATGTGGTCCAGAAGTATGGACGAAATCAGGTTGCCCAAATTGTGACCCTTGGTACCATGGCTGCTAAGTCTAGTATTAAGGATGTTGCACGCGCACTAGAGCTGAAATTGGAAGATTCTAATATGCTTTCCAAGTTAGTGCCGGATAAACCGGGCATATCCTTAAATCGAATTCTTCATGCGCCCTTAGACGGGGGGGATGGATTAAAAGGAAAAGAGGGGCTTGGGAGTGACGAGATTGAGATGGTTCAAAAGTTGAGGAAGTTTTATGAAGGCGATGGCCTGCATGCCGAAGTATTAAGAGAGGCCGTTAAATTAGAGGGGTCTATTCGTAATACAGGTATTCATGCGGCAGGAATTATCATTGCGCCGGAAGAACTGACCGAGATTATTCCTGTGGCGGTATCCAAAGACTCGGATCTCTTAGTTACTCAGTTTGAGGGCAGTATTATTGAAAATGCCGGAGTAATTAAGATGGATTTTTTGGGGCTGAAAAACCTGTCAATTATTAAGCTTGCCCTTCAGAAAATTAAAAAGCGTTATGGGATAGATATTGATCCGGATCAGATTCCCCTGGATGATCCTAAGGCTCTGGATCTCTATAAGCGTGCAGAGACTAAAGGGACTTTTCAGTTTGAAAGTGCCGGGATGCAAAAGTATTTGAAAGACCTGAAGCCGGATAGATTTGAAGACCTTATCGCTATGAATGCTTTGTTCCGTCCGGGGCCATTGGAGTATATCCCCTCCTTTATCCGACGAAAGCATGGCAAAGAGGCCATTTCTTATGACTTGCCGGAAATGGAAGAATACCTAAAAGAAACTTACGGCATTACGGTGTATCAGGAACAGGTTATGCTGCTCTCCCAAAAATTGGCAGGCTTTACCAAAGGAGAGGCCGATATTCTGAGGAAAGCCATGGGGAAAAAAGACAGAGCCACGCTCGATAAGCTGAAGCCCAAATTTATAGAACAGGCCTCCGAAAAAGGCCATCCGGCAAAAGTGTTAGAAAAAATCTGGACAGATTGGGAGGCTTTCGCTTCTTATGCCTTTAATAAATCTCACTCCACCTGTTATGCTTTTGTTGCTTTTCAAACGGCTTATCTTAAAGCCAATTACCCGGCAGAATATATGGCCGCCTTATTAACCTATAACCGGGACAGCGTAGATAAGGTCGCTTATTATATTGAAGAATGTCATAATATCGGAATAAAAGTTTTGCCTGCCTGTATTAATGAGAGTGATTTAGATTTTGACGCTACCTCTGAAACAGTTATTCGCTTTGGGTTGGGCGCTATCAGAGGGGTTGGAAACAGCGTAGCAGAGGCCATTATTCAGGAAAGAGAAAAAAATGGGCCTTATGAAGATGTGTTTGATTTGTGCGCCAGAGTCCAGGGAAAGCAACTCAGTCGCAGAGTGTTGGAGGCTATTGTAAAAGCAGGCGCTTTTGATTCATTTGGAAAATATCGGAGGGAAGAATATCTGGAGCCATATCCTAATGCTTCAGATGGAAGTACTTTCCTGGATAAAGCGCTTTCATTTGGATTGAAAATCTCTCAGGAAAAAAATTCTTCTCAGGTGAGTTTATTTGGTGGCCCGGGAGGAGATGCCTCCTTTACGCATGTGAAACCTACTCCCCCTAAAATTGATTTCTGGACAGATCGTCGCAGATTAGAAGCAGAAAAGGAAGTATTGGGCTTGTATTTGTCCGGACATCCCCTGGATCGTTATATGCCAATTCTGAGAGCGATGTCTATTCATAGTATTCAACTCATGAAGGATACAACCAAAGTCGGAACCACTCGGGTTGCCGGCATATTGATTGCTGCTCAGGAGGGTGTAACCAAAAACGATAAAAAAAGATTAGTACTTACTTTTGAGGATACCATGGGGGAACACACCCTCACAATGTATGGAGATGCAGCCTTAAAATTTTCCAATTTTAAAAATGCAATTGGTTCGGTGGTGGTAATTACAGGCTCTATACAACAACGCTTCAGAGATAGAGAGGATAAAGAATTTGTACCGGTGGACATGGTCTTGTTGGATACGATTGCAGATGACCCCAATAGAAGACTCTTGTTGTACTTATCCCTCAAAGATTTTGACCACTCAACGCACCGAGAGTTACTCGAAATTCTTCAGACTCATTCCGGGGAGAATGCCTGTTTTATTAAGGTGATATTTGGTCTCGACCCTTTTCTAAATGAGATTATCTCGGATATTGCGCTGGATATGCAAAATATTAAGGTAAAAATTGCACCGGAGTTGTTAAAGGAACTGGAAAACGCTAATTTTCGTTTTGAATTAAAATAATAAAATGGGACAAAATTCAATTGAACTTACAGACGCTAACTTCGAGGAAGTTGTGTTAAAATCAGATAAGCCGGTTTTGGTGGACTTTTGGGCAGAATGGTGCGGCCCTTGCCTGATGATTGGGCCTTCTATTGAAGAAATAGCAGGAGAAGTAAGTGGTAAGGCGGTTGTCGGCAAACTGAATGTAGATAATAATCCTCAGGTTTCCAGCACTTTTGGCATTAGAAGCATCCCTACTTTATTGGTGTTTAAAAACGGTCAGGTCGTAGATAAACACGTGGGCGCCGCTGCAAAGAATGCGCTGATGGCAAAGTTGATGAACCATGTGACCGCTGAGTGATAAATATTAGGAGTTGGTATAACCAACCCCACAGTTATCGCTTAGGAGGCTTAGAAATCAAAGGCCTAATCACCAGTTCACTGATTAAATTGTTAGGTGATGTGTTTAACACAGAGATGAGCGCATCTGCAATATCCTGTGGTCTAAGCATATTCTCATGCACAGAGATGCCGGGTACCTCATCAAAAAAATGGGTAGCGGTACTTCCCGGATAAATCACACTCACCTTTATCCCAAATTCTCTTAGTTCCTGCATCAAGGATTCACTAAATCCTGCAAGCCCAAATTTAGTGGCAGAATAAGCAGAACCCCAGGAAGAGCCGGTTTTTCCCGCGACACTGCTGAGGTTGACAATATGTCCGAATCCAGCGGCTTTCATTCCGGGAACGACGACTCGTGTGCAATAAAACGGTGCGTTCAGGTTGATTTGTACTTGCGCTTCCCATAATTCCGGTGACATGTTTTCCACCGGATTAAAATGCCCGAAACCGGCATTGTTGATTAGAAATGCGGCATGCTCGCCTAAATATTCTTTGGTTTTAATCCAGGTGTCTTCAACAGATTCTGCAGAATTAAAATTGCAGGGAAAGTATTTGAAAAGCGGGTGTTCAAAAGTGGTTGGGGTTTTGCCCCATCCTGCAGTTTTGACGCCTTTTGCGGTAAGTGCCTCACAGAAGGCCATGCCCAATCCTTTACTGACTCCGGTAACAATGGCAGTTTTGCCAGATAAATAATCCATAGGGTAAATTTACACAACCTAAAAACCTTTGTGGCAATTGTGCGTATAAAATTTGCGTAACATCCCTAAAGTTTATTAGGATTATGCATTGTTCCATTAACTTTGTAAAAAAATACGATTATGAATTTTCAATCCTCTCAACCTTACGCTCGGCCGGCAGATAAAGTGTCTGTCAATGCTTTTCTGCAGCGTGTGTATGTAATTATGGCTGCAGGTCTTGGAATTACCGGGTTGATGGCCTGGTGGTTTTTTTCTTTAATCCAAAATCCCGATGGCATGATGCCGATTAAGCCGGAATATGCCTTTTTGGTGCAATCTCCAACCATTTGGATCATCTCCCTTGCCCCACTTGCTTTTGTATTTTTAATCTCCGGCTTGATTAATCGAATCTCCTATAGTTTTGCTACGCTTTTATTTGCTGCCTACAGTCTGTTGATGGGGCTAAGTCTAAGTTTTGTTTTTCTGATTTACACAACTGAATCTGTTGCTTCTACCTTTTTTATTACTGCGGCCACATTTGGGGCCATGGCATTAATTGGGATGACAACCAAGATGGATCTTACGCGTATGGGGTCCTTCCTGATGATGGCCTTGATAGGATTAATCATTGCCACTTTGGTCAATTTATTTCTTCAGTCTGGTTTGATGGAAATGATTATTTCCGGCATTGGGGTTTTGATTTTTTGTGGCTTGACAGCCTATGATACTCAAAAACTGATGAATATCGGTAATATGATTGATGCGGAATCCGAGCAAGGTAAAAAGGCGGCGGTGATGGGGGCTCTAACCCTTTATCTGGATTTTATTAATCTATTTTTGTTTTTGTTACGCTTTTTAGGCAACCGCAGAGACTAATTAGATCGTTGAGTTATATGGTAAAAAGGGAGCTTGTTGAGAGCTCCCTTTTCTTTTTGCAAGCGTCTGCTTGGTGCAAGCATCTGCTTGGTGCAAGCGTCTGCTTGGTGCAAGCGTCTGCTTGGTGCAAGCGTCTGCTTGGTGCAAGCATCTGCTTGGTGCA
>CANHCC010000170.1 GCA_947459115.1 Bacteroidota bacterium
CCCTCAATCAGAAGTACGAGCAAACGAAAAAAGAACAACAACAGATTGACAACCTGAAGGCTACGCTTTCTGAACAACTGGAGGTCCTGAATAAAAAACAGGAAGATGTTGAGAAAATCAAACAACAAGAGCTCTCACAACTGGAAAAAATCGCCGGCCTGACCACCGATGAAGCCCGTGAGAAAATGATGACATTAATCACCGATGAGGCCAGAACCAGAGCGATGGGGCAGGTCAAGGACATCGTAGAGCAGGCAAAAATTACTGCCAATAAGGAAGCAAAACGCATCGTTATTCAGACGATACAAAGAACAGCTACGGAACATGCCGTAGAAAACTCGGTTTCCGTCTTTAATTTGGAAAACGACGATGTAAAAGGAAGGATTATTGGAAGGGAAGGTCGTAACATTCGTGCCCTCGAAGCCGCAACTGGTGTAGAAATCATTGTCGATGATACCCCTGAAGCCATCATCTTGTCAGGCTTTGATCCTGTGCGTCGTGAAATTGCAAGATTATCGCTTCATCGCCTTGTTGCTGATGGAAGAATTCATCCGGCAAGAATTGAAGAAGTGGTTGCAAAAACGACCAAACAAATGAACGAGGAAATTATGGAAACCGGAGAAAGAACAGCAATTGAGCTGGGCATTCATGGACTCCATCCGGAATTGATTCGTATGGTGGGGAGAATGAAATATCGCTCCTCTTATGGTCAAAATCTCCTCCAACACTCCAGGGAGGTAGCCAATCTTTGTGCAACAATGGCCTCTGAGTTAGGGCTGAATGCTAAACTCGCGAAGCGTGCAGGTCTCTTGCATGATATTGGGAAAGTACCCGATGATGAACCGGAAACGCCACACGCCCTTTTGGGAATGGAGTTGGCCATGAAATACAAAGAAAATCCTGAAGTGTGCAACGCCATTGGTGCGCACCATGATGAAATTGAAATGACCAGCATCCTGTCCCCAATTATTCAGGCTTGTGATGCGATTTCCGGTGCCAGACCAGGGGCGCGGAGAGAGGTAGCTGAAAGTTACATTCAACGCTTGAAAGAACTGGAAGCTCTGGCGCTCGCCTACCCCGGTGTTTCAAAAACTTTTGCCATTCAGGCAGGTAGAGAACTTCGGGTTATTGTGGAAAGTGAAAAAGTCAGCGATGAACAATCAGATGTCCTGGCGTTTGAGATTTCCAACAAAATTCAAAATGAAATGCAATATCCAGGTCAGATTAAAGTTACGGTTATCCGGGAAAAAAGATCGGTCGCCTACGCTAAGTAATTTTAATAAAGACAACCACCTGACGGTGGTTAAATGCGAAGAAGAGGCAGAGACTCTGAGAAATAAACCACTCAGGCCTCTGCCTCTTCGTATGCTTTTAAAATTTTCCGAATCAACCGATGTCTTAACACATCCGACGGTTGAAGTTGTACGAACCCAATCCCCTTAATCCCACGGAGAATTTGCTTGGCTTGCACCAAGCCGGACTTTTGATTCTTGGGTAAATCCGTCTGGGTCTCATCCCCGGTTACCATAATTCTTGAACCATTTCCCATCCGGGTCAGGAACATTTTTAATTGAGCCTCTGTGGCATTTTGAGCTTCATCCAAAATAATAAAAGACTGGTTAAGCGTCCTACCCCTCATATACGCCAATGGCACAATTTCAATAATGTTCTTTTCCATATATAAATTCAGCTTTTCTGCCGGAATCATATCCCCAAGGGCATCATATAGGGGGCGCAAATATGGATCAATTTTTTCTTTTAAATCTCCGGGGAGAAAGCCCAGGCTTTCCCCTGCCTCCACAGCAGGACGAACCAATACGATTCTTCTCACTTCTTTTTCCTTTAAGGCCTGAACGGCCAAAGCCACCGCAGTATAAGTTTTGCCTGTGCCGGCAGGACCAATACAGAATACGATATCATTTTCCTTAGCTGACAAGACCATGTCTTTTTGGCCCTGAGTTCTTGCCGTTACCTTGAGGTGATTCGGCCCATAGACTAAAACCTCCGAACCATCTTCAGGCGTTGCAGCAGGGGTAGCCGGAGCATCCACTTTTACCTGTTCGGCGATTTCCCCAACCCTTTGAACAGAAATATGTCCATGCCTCTCGACCTCCTGAATAATTTTTTGCATGACACTTTCCAACTGGTTTAATAAGGCTTCGGAGGCATGCATCCTAAACTCGCTGCCCCTACTCATAAACCGGACTTCCGGAAAATACTCCTTAAGCACATTCAGATTAACATTGTTGGGCCCTAATATCAGAAGCGGATCCGTTTCCCCAAGCGAGATTTGTATTTCTTTCAATTTATCTTTGTATGATTGTTTGTGATTTTAACGAATATCTTTTGTAATCCGTATAACCCTGCCCTTCGATTCAGAATTTCCGGAAAAAGAACATTTCTTTCGTAGTAAAATTAGGTATTTTTGCCCTGCATATCGTAAATGAAAATCATTACCCTTACTACCGATCTTGGCTTAATGGATCCCTATGTGGCCATGGTAAAGGGAACCCTATTCCGTCTGTATCCCCCGATACAGGTGGTAGATATTTCGCACACCATTGAAAATTATGACACCCAAAGGTGTGCCTTAATGTTAAAATTGGCATATCCGACTTTTCCCACAGGCTCCATTCATATTTTTGGGGCAGACCCAATGGGCTCTGCAACTCAAGGGGGGATTGTCGCTTTTTACAATGGCCATTATTTTGTAGGACCGGATAACGGTATCATGACCTTAATCGCCGGGAATGATACCTTTGAATGCCGGCGCATTTCCAATCCGGATTTGCTTTCCACCAACCTGAAGCCCTCTTTTCTGATTCTAGATTTATATGCTCCGGCCGCAGCCTTGCTCGCCAGTGGGGCAGATTTAGATGAAATTGGTCCCGAGACCGAACCAAAAGAAACGACCTACCCGGAACCTGTCTATAGCGACCCATTTATTCGGGGTCAAATTATTCATGTGGACCACTTTGGAAATTGTATTTCCAATATTCCACGAACCCTATTTTCGGCAGCAAAAAAAGAGAGGTCCTTCAAAATTACGGTCCGAAATCATGCCCTTAACCGCATTTTCCTTGGATACGAAAAATCCATGCATGGCGGAGACCCCATTGCAATCTTTGGCAGTCATGGAAACCTTGAAATTTGTGTGATTTTGGGATCCGCATGTTCCCTTCTGGGTCTCAATATAGGACATAACATAACGCTAGAATACCAATCATGATCACAAGAATTGTCCGAATGGAATTTAAACCAGAACACAGAGACCGGTTCCGTGAAATTTTCCAACAGTCCTGCAAATCCATTCGTGCAATGCCCGGCTGTCTTTATTTGTCCCTTCACACCCAGGCAGATAATGATTGCGTCTTTTATACTGTCAGCAAATGGAATCACCCGGATGATTTGGAAAATTACAGGCAAAGTGATTTGTTCAAATCCACTTGGGCAAATACCAAAATTCTATTTGACCAAAAACCCAGCGCCTGGTCCCTTACCCCTGAAGCCGAACTCATTTGATCTCTCCCCTCACAATAGCCCCCACCGTATGAAGTATTTACCTGAAACGAAGGGGATTTTTAGGAATTTCCTTCCGACTCAACTCTGTGCTGCTGATACTATCAGACGATTCACAATGCAAGCCTGTTCAGTCCTCATCTTGCTACTGCATGCTGGGGTATTTTACCAACTGCCTGCACAACAAATCATCTGGAATAAATTCCTTGGCGGTCGAGGCTTCGACAATGCCGCAGCAGTGGCCTTAAATCCCAATGAGGGTTCCTTGTATATTGGTGGCACCATTCGTTCAACCGATGGAGACATCAAAGGAAGTCATGGTATCCTGGCAGATTATTGGGTGGTCAAAATATCTTACAAAGGAGAATTACTTTGGACTAAAGCCTTGGGAGGCTCCGGTGTAGATGAAGCGAAGGATATTAAAACTACCCAGGACGGGGGCTGTATCCTTGTGGGCACTACCGCTTCAGTAGATGGAGATGTTAAAGGCAATCATGGGAAAATGGATATTTGGGTCGTTCGTCTGGATAAATATGGTGAAGTCTTATGGACCAAAGCATTAGGCGGTACCGGAAATGACAAGGGAAATTCTGTGTTACCCACCTCTGATGGAGGGTTTCTTATTTTAGGCGAAAGTGGCTCTAAAAACGGAGACATGACCCGATCCTATGGAGGATTGGATGCCTGGGTATGTAAACTGGATGAAAACGGTGTTCTGCTATGGGAAAGATCTTATGGGGGCAGTAAAAGTGATGCTGCCATGGCGGCCTGCGAATTAGACGATTTTT
Source organism: Bacteroidota bacterium (assembly GCA_947459115.1). Taxonomy (GTDB): domain Bacteria; phylum Bacteroidota; class Bacteroidia; order J057; family RFSG01; genus CANHCC01. The sequence goes on from CANHCC010000170.1 coordinate 4,308, forward strand.
CGGTGATTCTGCTGAATACGAGCGACTCTGAAGATTTTGATGTAACCAACCCCAAAGGCAATAAAGACCTTTGGTTGCTCAGAATTGAAGAGTTGGGAAGCGTGGCCTGGCAAAAAAGTATTGGCGGGGAGGACAATGAAGATGCCCATGCCATTATTCGAGCCCAGGACGGGGGACTCATAATCGCAGGTACGACCTTTTCGGCAAGTGGGGACATTAAATCCAACCGGGGCAATGGAGATCTCCTTCTGGTTAAAACAGACCTGGAAGGCAATCTGCTTTGGACCAAAACCTATGGAGGCTCAGAGCCGGATGGCGCGAATGCGATCTTCAGAACCAAAGACAGAAATTACATCGTGTTGGGAACGACCCAATCCAAGGATGGAATGATCCAACAAAACCGGGGTTCCTATGAGGGATGGGTAATGAAATTAAACCCCAAAGGCGATATTATCTGGCAAAACACCTTAGGCGGTAAAACGCAGGATATGCTTTACGGAGGTTGTGAAACAGCCGGCGGAGATTATATTGTATCCGGCTATTCCGAATCTACAGATGGGGTCAATACGCCTGCCGGATTTAAAGGCGGAGGAGATTGGTGGAGTCTATTACTTCGGGATCCGGGTAAAGAAGCGCCAGTATTTCGTCCGCCATTTGTCCTCAAAGGAAGTGTTAGAGAAAAAGCATCTCTGGGGATTCTACCTGCTTCCGTGGAGTTAATCGATAACAAAACCAATAAAGTATTTAAAGCCATTCAAATAGATCCGCTCAAAGGAACTTTCGAATTTGAAATACCCAAAGGAAGAGAGTTCTCTATCTCCGTTGCACTGAAAGGCTATATGTTCTTTGGAGACAACATCTATGTCAATCCCAATGAAGATGAGATGGTCTTGGATATTCAGCTGGAAAAAATTAAGGTTGGTAGCAAACTCGTCTTAAATAATATTGTTTTTGATGTTGGCTCTGCCTCTATTCGTCCGGAGTCGGAACCGGAACTTCAAAGAATATTGAAATTCATGAACATGAATCCTGAAGTCAAAATTGCCCTCAACGGCCATACAGATAATACCGGAGACCCCAATACAAAGCGAAAACTCTCCCTGATGCGGGCTGGTGAAATTCTGAGTTACCTTCAGGGCAAAGGGGTTTATGTAGAACGAATGGCCGCAAGGGGCTATGGACTAACCCAGCCCGTAGCCTCTAACAATACGGAAGAAGGTCGGCAGAAAAACAGAAGGGTGGAGATTGAAATTACCGTAGCTCCCTAACCCGGTAAGTTACTTACCCCAAACCTGGTAAGTTACTTACCCCTAACCCGGTAAGTTACTTACCCCTAACCCGGTAAGTTACTTACCCCAAACCTGCTAAGTTACTTACCCCAGACCTGGTAAGTTACTTACCCCAGACCTGGTAAGTTACTTACCCCAGACCTGGGTAAGTTACTTACCCCAAACCCGGTAAGTTACTTACCCCTAACCTGGTAAGTTACTTACCCCAAACCTGGTAAGTTACTTACCCCTAACCCGGTAAGTTACTTACCCC
>CANHCC010000171.1 GCA_947459115.1 Bacteroidota bacterium
AATAAATTTATTTAGTTTTTGTGGATGTTTTTGTTTTAGTAATTTTTTCTACTTTACCTACCCCTTTCCTCAAAGCAACTTTACGGCGAACCTGACCTTCTGATTCTTGTAGAGATTTTGTCTTATTGGACAACCCATGAATCAAAATATCCGATAGCAAAGTGGCTACCCAGGATGCCTCCAAGCCGCTTTCTTTTCTAAACCAATAAGGCGTAGAATTCACGGCGGATAATAGGGCCAGCGTTGTAATTTTTTCGTCAATTTTACGAAATTCACCCGACCGAATACCCTGCCGGATAATGAGCTTAAACTTTTGCTCGTAAGCCTTTCGCATGTTTAGAAATTCTGTGCGAGCGGGTTCACTCAGATGCCTGTATTCCTGAAGGAAAACAATGGACTGATCGGGACTACGGGTGATTAGGGTCACATGCGATATAAGAGCCTGAAGCAAGCGTTCAGTGGCAGACAGGTCTTTAGGAAGGTTCTCCAGACCAGAAAATAAATCCTGTGCAAGCGGAAAACAGATGTTATACAACAATTCCTCTTTGTTGCGGATGTGAGAATATAAACTGGCAGCCTCTACACCAAAATGCGTAGCCAAATCCCGCATTGAAGTAGCAGCATACCCCTTATCTCTGAATAAAGAAGTGGCCTGTTGTTCCAATGCTGCTTTTCTACTTTTTGGCGCCATATTGCCTGATTTCAATACACAAATATACTAACTAACATTCGTTAGGCAAAATTAGTTTCTGAAATTTACCATTCGAAAGGCAAATTCAGCGGTTCGGGAATATCTCAAGCTGCACCCCTCGATTATGAATAATTATACAAGTAATTTTGAATGAATAAATTTAAAATTATGATTAAAAGTTTCTCCTCGCTTGCACTCTTCTCTTTTCTATGTTTGATTTCTGTAATACCTAAACAGGCAATTTCTCAAACTACCCAGTATGGCTATGCCAAAGCCTACGGCAGTACCTCATCGGAAATTTTAAACAGCATGCGGGCAGATGCCTTTGGCAATTTGATTATCGGCGGATACTTCAGCGATTCGATGGATGTGGATCCCGGACCAGGGGTTCAAATGATTTATGGAAATGTTGGCTTTGTTCCCAATGGATTTATTGTAAAACTGGATAGTGCCGGCAACCCAAGATTTGCCCACTCTGTAGGCGGACAGGCTTATGATGATATCCTGGGCGTAACTGCAGATGCCTTTGGAAATGTTTTTGCATGCGGTTATTTCCGGGATACGACGGATTTCGACCCGGGGGCCTCTGTTTTTAATCTGGTCTCAACCCGCAATCAGGTGGGCTTGTTTCAGGAAGATGGATTTGTGGTAAAATATGACTCGGTTGGGAATTTTCGATGGGCTGTACAAATTCCCGGTCCCAAGGTTCAGCAATGCTCTTCTGTTGTTGCAGATGCATCCGGCAATGTCTATGTTGCAGGATTCTTTACGGATACAATAGATTTAAATCCTGGTCCCGGTATCGATAAGAAAGTGGCAGATGGAACCGCAGACGATATTTTTTTAATCAAACTGGATTCGTCCGGTAATTATGTCTGGGGATTCATTTTAGGGGATTTTTATGCTGACCAAGCCCATGTGGTGGAAGTGGATCCGACAGGAAATATTATCCTGGGAGGCTCCTTTGGTGTGCTGGTAGATTTTAATCCTGGCCCTGGAACGGACACCTTAAATGCCGGTTTTGGAGAAAATGGATTTATTGCCAAATACTCTCCAACAGGGACATTCCTTTGGGCAAATCATGTTCAAAGTGTTAGTGGGGGATCTAATATTCAACATCTCTCTCTGGACCCCTCCGGATATATTTATGCCACCGGTTTATTCTCAAAAACCAATCAATTCGATCCCAACAACCCGGCGGATACCCTTGTGAGCAAAGGAATCTATGATGCCTTCGTTATGAAATATACAGGAGCCGGACAATATAGATGGGCAAAAGGATTTGGTGGCACCGCCGATGACCGATTCCATGCCACAGCCGTTTCAGGTCATTCCAAACTCTTCACGACAGGCATGCTATCTGCGACCATTGATTTCGATCCGGGACCGGGTGTCAGTAATTTAACCTCCTTGGGCCTTGGGGATGCCTACCTATTGGAATTAGATTCTGCAGGCAATTTTGTATCTGCCGGACAAATGGGTAGCACCATGAACGATACCGGAAGAGACATTGTGGTTGATGCCAACGGACGCGTCATCGTAGGGGGATTTTTTATGGGCACCGGAGATTTTAATCCCGGTCCGGGTGTCTTCAATATGACCTCTGCAGGTTCCCAGGATGTATTCCTTACCATTCACTGGCAAAATATTGTCATCACCCAAACCCAGGCCGTTGAGGCAACAGCTCAGCACCTGGCCTATCCAAACCCAAGCAAAGGACAACTTCACATTTCCGGACTTCAGGCCGGGATAGATTATACCTATGAGTGCCTGGATATGCAAGGCCGTGTCATCCAATCGGGAAAAATAACTCAGGAAAATAACTCTCTCGAGGTTACCGGTAGCGAAGGCATTTATTTCCTCAGGCTCACAGCCCCCTACGGCATCAGTATTCACAAAATTCTTAAAGGAAATGAATAAAAAAACTAGCCCCGGAAGTAAGCTTCCGGGGCTAGTTTTTTTTATCCTCGACGCAGCAAAAGATTGACTTTCGGCCTGCGTCACGCCTTTTTTACATATCCTTCACAACCCCTCTTACTGCCTCCAACAAAAACGCGATTTCCTTCTCCCCAACGGCATCGCTGATAAACATCGCCTCAAACTGACTGGGTGCAGGATACACGCCCCTGGACAACAACGCCTGGAAATATTGAGCAAATCTGATTGTATCGGCTTTCTTGGCTTCTGTATAATTCCGAACGGGACCCTCACAGAAAAAGACAGTAAACATAGACCCGCAGCGATTCACACATACCGGCAAACCTTTTTCACTGAAAATCTCTGATATACCTATTTCAATACTTGAGGATTTTTGCTCAAGTCGGGTATATAATTCCGGGTCTGCTTGAATTAATTTCAGCATGGTAATACCAGCGGCCATAGCCACCGGATTGCCCGACAAGGTTCCAGCCTGATACACCGGCCCGGAGGGCGAAACTTTCTCCATAATCTCTCGTCTGCCACCATAAGCCCCAACAGGTAAACCGCCGCCAATGACCTTACCGAAGGTACTAAGATCCGGGCGTACACCAAACAAACCCTGTGCTCCCGCGGCCGACAAACGAAACCCTGTCATCACCTCATCAAATATCAGAACCACGCCATATTCATCACATAAATCTCTCAGCCCTTGCAAGAAGCCAGGTTCAGGATTTACCAGTCCCATGTTACCAACCACAGGCTCCAGGATAATGGCAGCAACCTGATCCGGATTATTGACTAATAGTTGCTTAACTGTTTCTAAGTCGTTGTAAGGTGCAGTCAGCGTATCCTTAGCCACGGCATTGGTAACACCCTGACTGTCGGGCACGCCAAAAGTCATGGCGCCACTGCCGGCAGCAATGAGAAAGCTATCTCCATGTCCATGGTAGCATCCCTCGAACTTTATTATTTTTTCTTTACCGGTAAACCCTCTGGCCACCCGAATGGCGCTTAGTGTTGCCTCCGTACCCGAGTTTACCATTCTCACCATTTCAACGCCCGGGACGAGAGCAATAATGAGATTTGCCATTTCCACCTCGGCAGAGGTCGGAGTGCCAAAAGAAAAAGAATGGATAGCAGCTTCCTGAACAGCCTGAACCACCTCCGGACGGGCATGACCCAATAACATAGGGCCCCAGGAATTAATCAAATCAAGATAGCGATTGCCATCTACATCAGTTAGCCAGGCTCCGGAAGCCGACTTCATAAATACCGGATTTCCCCCGACAGATTTAAATGCCCTTACAGGAGAATTCACGCCACCGGGCATGAGGTGACGGGCTTCTTCAAATAACTTCTGACTGGTCTCAGTATTCATGTGCTTTTCCGATGGTTCGGCCCTCTATTCGTAATATAAATAAGGATTGATTGTCTTGCTGCTGTCCAAATTGAAACCTCTGATTCACCCCATTGTAAATTACTTTACTTTTTAACCAGGTATCCTTTTGTTCCGGTTTATTTTCCGGGTGACTTGCCATGGTAATCAGATAATTCATCAGATCATAGCCTCTAACAACATTCAGCGTCAGGCGTTGGTTGTACTCTTCCGCATATTTTCGAACCAAGGCGTCGGATAATTCTGACTGATGCATTTCAAAAACGGCATCTGAAAACAATATCAGATAGTCATCCATTAATTCTTTATCAATGGCTCTGAAATTTCTAAACTCCGGTGAACCCAGGATAGCAGTTTGAATTTTATTTAATTTCAGATTTGTCAGAATCATGCCTGCAATTTCTTCATTTCCATCCGGAATATAAATGGCATCGATCTGCTGACCGGCCAACTGCTTCACCAGATCCGGTATCTGAGTCTGGGCTTTTTCAGAATTGACCGAATATTTCTTCTCAATAAGCTGAGCCTTTAAAGCCGTGGCTTTGGCGCTAAATTGTTCTGCTAACAGTTTTGTAATTCTTTCATCCGAACTAAAGACCGCTATCTTTTTATACCCCTGCATGGTCACGGCATAATCAGCCATTTTTTGTGCATGCGTTGGCAAGGAAGGCGATGCGAGATAAACGAACTTTTTACCCTGAGTCAGATTTTTTTCAGGAGAATACGGGACAATATGCAGGACTTTCTTTTGCTCACACCATTCAGCGAGCACACGGCTTTCGTTGTTATAATAAGAGCCAACAAGAATATCTACAGGGTCTTTTTCAAATTCTTTTGCCAGAATTTTTCGGGTGAGATTGCTGTCACGCCTTACATCCCAGGTACTAAATTCTAATTCCAACGGGAAGGGCAGGACTCTTTCATTCAAGGCCATTTGCATCCCTTCCAGAAATTCAACAGATACAAGCGAGCGAGAACTGACCGGATTGGCGGAATCCCGTTCGGATGCAAAAAAAGGCATCATCAGGGCAATGGATAACTTCATGGATCGAGGGGCCTCTTGATTCGTCAACCCAACACATTTATCCCGCATGGATTTCAATCTTGGGCTTACCCGTTTGCCGGTGCTATCCACCCGGTTATAGACTCCCTGAACCTCCGCAAATTGTTTTTTCTGAATGTAATGCCAAGCCAATGCCTCTGCCACTATATTCTTGTAGGACTCGCGAACAACTTTTAAATAATAATTGAGGAAGGTAATATCTGCCTCTTCATAAAGAAATTTACTAATGGCATCTTTCGCCTGACCCTGAAAGGTTTTATCTTTAGATTGATCCGAAGCATCCATCATCATTTTTAATCCATACTCTTTCGTTTCAGGATTTTTTAAGAGTAATAAGGCTTTATGATACCTGGCATCATTCGCATAACGGGATTCCGGATAATAATTCAGTATTCGATTAAATTTGGAAAGTGCTTTATCGGTATTTCCTGACTCCAGCCAGGCAATGCCGGACAAATAAATACTGGCAGTCGATACGGTATTAAATTTGGTTTTGTCGATCTGCTCTAGTGTTAATGCCGCATCTTCGGCATTGCCGGTCTTCAGGTATTTTTTCCCCATTTCAAAAAGGTCTCTTGCCTTGGCGTCTTCAGGCACAGGAACTTGCGCACGGACTCCCTGTAGAGAGAGTATCAGGAGGAGAATACTTACCGAAAGGAGGCAAGCCGATTTTAATTGAGTCAATGTTATTCCCATTCTATAGTTGCCGGAGGTTTAGAACTGATATCATATAC
>CANHCC010000172.1 GCA_947459115.1 Bacteroidota bacterium
CCCAAAAACTAAAAATTTCTGATGAGCCTCTTGAGAAACAGTTAATCTAAAACACATCCGAGAGTAGGAAACACAAATCCCTTGCGCCTCCCTCCGTCCCTTGCGGTCAATTTCAAACGGCATAACAACCCAAAAACTAAAAATTTCTGATGAGCCTCTTGAGAAACAGTTAATCTAAAACACATCCGAGAGTAGGAAACACAAATCCCTTGCGCCTCCCTCCGTCCCTTGCGGTCAATTTCAAACGGCATAACAACACAAAAACTAAAAATTTCTGATCAGCCTCTTGAGAACCAGTTAATCTAAAACACATGCGAGAGAAGGAAACATAAGTTCCTTGCGCCTCTCTCCGTCCTTTGCGGTCAATTTCAAACGGCATAAGAACCCAAAAACCAAAAATTTCTGATGATCCTCTTGAGAACCAGTTAATCTAAAACACATGCGAGAGTAGGAAACATAAGTTCCTTGCGCCTCCCTCCGTCCTTTGCGGTCAATTAAAAAAAATCAAATGCCTTGAGTATGGCTCAACCTCTTACTCCACCGTTACCGACTTCGCTAGATTTCTCGGCTGATCAACATTACAGCCTCTGAGAACAGCAATATGATAGGACAACAACTGTAAAGGCACAACAGCCAAAAGAGGCGACAACACTTCATCTGTCACCGGAACTTCCAAAACAAAATCCGACATCTTACGAATAATAGTATCGCCTTCGGAAACAATGGAAATAACCCGGCCTTTTCTCGCCTTCACCTCCTGAATGTTGCTCACAATCTTATCGTAAGTTTTATCCTTAGTCGCAATAATGACCACCGGCATATTCTCGTCAATCAAGGCAATCGGACCATGCTTCATTTCTGCAGCAGGATATCCTTCCGCATGGATGTAAGAAATCTCTTTAAGCTTCAAAGCCCCTTCCAGTGCGACCGGAAAATTTACCCCTCTGCCCAAATATAAAAAGTTAGTGGTCTCCTTAAATAAAGGGGCCAATTCAACTACCGCCTGATTTAAATCCAGTGTTTTCTGAATTTTATCCGGGATATTCATGATTTCTTTAGCTAACTCATGATATCTTGCTTCTGACAGGGTTTTCTTTTTGTAACCCAACAAAATCGCCATGAGAGTTAGCACAGTCACTTGGGCAGTAAAGGCTTTTGTAGAAGCCACGCCAATTTCCGGTCCGGCATGCGTATAAACTCCGGCATGAGTTTCCCTAGGGATAGAGGCCCCTACCACATTACAAACCCCAAGTACCAAAGCGCCTTGAGATTTAGCCAGTTGTATGGCCGCCAAGGTATCTGCTGTTTCCCCACTCTGGCTGATGGCAATCACCACATCCCCGTCCAATATCACCGGATTCCGATACCTAAATTCCGATGCGTACTCCACCTCAACCGGTATCCTTGCCAAATCTTCAAACAAATATTCAGCCAGCAATCCCGCGTGCCAACTCGTACCACAGGCAATAATCACGATTCGCCTTGCCGAGAGGAGCTTATCCATCACATCAGATAACCCACCCAGCATGATGTCATTCTTTTCCGGATGCACCCGCCCCCTAAGGCAATCCATAATGGTACGAGGTTGTTCAAAGATTTCTTTCAACATGAAATGCTCATACCCGCCTTTTTCAATCGCCTCTATCTCCATTTCCAATGTAAGAATCTCCGGAGTAACCGGCACATTCTTTATGGTTTTTAAAGTCAAAGAATCTTTACCCAGAATGCCTACATCGCCGTCATTCAAATAAATTACATTCTTGGTATATTCAATAATGGGCGTCGCATCGGATGCGATAAAATACTCCCCTTCTCCGATGCCAATCACCAGAGGACTCCCTTTTCGTGCAGCAATCAGGATATCAGGCTCCTGCTTACACATCACCACAAGCCCGTATGCCCCCTCCACTTTGCTCAAAGCTAATCTTACCGCCACTTCTGCCGATACTTTCCCGATGGTATAAACCTCATCAATCAAATGGGCCAGAACTTCCGTATCCGTATCAGAGGTAAATTCATGACCCCGATTGATCAGGCGTTTTTTTAAGGTGGCATAATTTTCTATGATCCCATTATGAATAATGGCAAAATTGCCTGACTGACTCATATGTGGATGGGCATTCACATCATTAGGCGCCCCATGGGTAGCCCAACGGGTATGCCCCATCCCTATTTGACCGGCTTGATTGACCTGAGTCAGGGCTTTCTCCAGCATCGCTACTTTTCCCATCTTTTTCACCACTCGAATGCCATCGCCATTTTGAAGTGCTATTCCTGCTGAGTCGTAGCCTCTGTATTCCAGACGCTTCAAGCCATTAATCAAAATCGGTAAGGCCTGACGGTGACCAATATATCCAACTATTCCGCACATACGCTTTTGGGGTTTTTGATAAATAGTAAAATTAAATAATTTTTTCGCAAGCAGGTATTTCCCTTAACCCGGAAATTCCTGAATTGTCATCTCCTATATTCCCCGGAAATTATTTTCCGGAAAACATCCTTCCAGAATATCTCCCCTTATTTGGGCACAGAAGTATAACTAATCTTAAGCTTGGGCTTGCGTGTAGGGTGATTCATGCCTGCCAACACCACACGATTGAGATTGGTGCTTTGATTTAAGGACGACAAATAAAACCCATAATTTGCACTCGCAGAATTTATCATCCTCTGACTATAACTCGATAATGCTACGGTATAAACTTTCTTCTCTAAATCAAAAATGGCAGAGGTAAACAAATCCCCGGCATTCCCTAAGGCATCAGACTCCTGACCCTGAATTATACTAGGGGGCTGATACTTTTCTGAACCACCAAAGTATTCCGTCAAGACAGGAAGTTCCAACTCTGCCTTATTTACCGCCACCGGAAACAGGCTATGTAGATTAGGGATTTTAACGAACACATTCACCGGAATCCCTGCTTGCAGCAAGGCATATTGTTTACCCTGAACCTCAGGGTTCTGCTTCACCTGATCCAATAAACTCCCCGCGATTTCCTGACGACGAATCCGGGAGAAGCGACCGGCATCCTCATTAATCTGGAAACGATAACTCAAGGTGTCATAAAACACCCCACCGATTTTACCCTTATAGTACAGATAAAGTCCGGTTATGCTGCCATCCGGTTTAAAATAATATACTGCCCCGGGCTCTTTGCTCACATAACTTACCGGACTGGTGCTCAAGTACAAACCCTTAAAAAACTCTGTAAAAGTCTCATTGTTTTGAAACTGTTCCGGCGTGGCATTCAGAATTTTTTGTCCAAGGGTATTGCTCAGGCGAATCCGGTAGGGTTGCTTGAAAGTTTCCTCCGATCCAAATTGAATGCTCTGCCCCCCGGAATACAACAGGTTAGAAGAGGCGACACTTATGGAATCCGAATTATAATAGGTGTTTTCGCGAAGAGGCTTCTGTTCCAGCTCATAAACCTGAAGCATCTGTGCGTCTTTATAGTCTCCATAAAAACCTGTCAGTTCAAGCTGAAGCACAATAGAATCAAGTTGAAGACTATCCCCCAAAAACAAATTACTGCCAGCCATCCGAAAGGAGGTAAAGGTCGAAGTTAGTATACGACCAAAGTCCGGGTCAATTAAATTGCCGAACATATTCACCGGCTGCTCGTCCGTGCGCGTACTATCTGACAGTCGCGTTTCAATCTCTACGGACAAAGTATCAGTAAATTGAACATTCAACAAATCTCCGGGCGGAATAATATCGGCCCCAATAGATTTGGGTTTCTCACAAGCGGCTAAAAAAAACAGGAACGAAAGCCAAAGCCCCGCTCCTGTCAGAATGGGTTTCAAAACAGAAATCAGTTTAAAATATTTTGATACAGTTGCTGATACTTCTCTATGTAGCTCTCTTTGTCGGAAGAGTCGCTGTATTCCAGGCATTGCTTCTTCTGACCTTTTATAAACGATTCTAACTCCGAAGATATTTTCTGATCGCCGTGGGCAATTGCATCTGCCAAACAAATTCCTCCCCGCATCACCCCATCTAAATTATTCGATTTTAATGGAGCAATCAGTTCAGAGGGTGCTGAATCCAATTTGGCCTTCTCCAGAAAGTTATCGGATAACATGGTGGTGTGATCGTGGTTATTGTAAACACTGTACACTACCTTGGTATTTTGAAACATCGGATCGTCCTTATAGTTCGTCTTCAGGTAGTAAGGAATCAAACTCGTCATCCAGTCGTGACAATGAATAATATCCGGACCCCAGCCTAATTTTTTGACCGTCTCGATAGCGCCTTTACAGAAGAAGATAGAACGCTCATCATTATCCGCATAGAGCTTATTGTTCTTCGGGTCCGTCAAAGCAGACTTCCGGTTAAAATAATCCTCATTATCCAAAAAATAAACCTGGAGCTTAGCATTCGGAATGGAGGCCACTTTGATTGTTAGGGGTTTTTCCTCATTTCCTACACGGATATTGATGCCGGACAAACGGACAACCTCATGCAAACGGTTTCTTCTTTCATTGATGATACCAAACTTAGGCATCAGAATCCGAATTTCATGACCTCTTTCCTGCAACCCCTGGGGAAGCATACGAATTATGTCAGCAGCAGAGGTAATTTTGAGGAAGGGGTCGATTTCGCTGGTAGCGAACAATATCTTCAATTTTTGCATAGATGAGAATTGTCCTAATTTTGGACTACAAAATTAACAAAATTTTTCGGACATTTTGATTTAATACTTAAATTCCGACCCGTTTTTTAGCCGTTTACAAGTGTTATTTACTGATAATCATGCGCATAGTTACCCACATCTCAGAGCTTCGACACCTGATCAGGCAGACAAAAGCCCAATCCCAAACCATAGGATTTGTCCCCACAATGGGCGCCCTTCATGCCGGACACCTCTCCCTAATACAGGAAGCAAAAGATAAAAGTGACCGGGTTATTGCTTCCATTTTTGTTAATCCCGAGCAATTCGGACCGGGAGAAGACTATGACCGCTATCCCCGGCAGGCAGAAAAAGATGCCGAGATGCTCAGGGCCGCCGGAACGGACATTTTATTTTTACCTGCCAAAGAAGAAATTTATCCTCAGCCCCCCCGGGTAAAAGTGCTACCCGGCCCTGTCGCCAATGTCCTGTGTGGCAAAACCCGACCCGGTCATTTTTCCGGCGTTGGCCTCGTCGTTGCCAAACTCCTCAACCTCGTCTCTCCCGACTTTCTTTTTCTTGGGCAAAAAGACTTACAGCAAACCGTCATCATTCGCCAATTAATCGAAGATTTGAATTTCCCCGTTGAGCTCGTCGTCTGCCCCACCATCCGTGAAGCCGACGGGCTAGCCATGAGTTCCCGCAACCGGTATCTCACCCCGGAAGAAAGACAGACCGCCCTGATTCTTAATCACACCCTCCAACACCTGAAGACCCTGGCCCAACCCGGTGCCACCGTCCAATCCCTGCTTGAAGAAGGACACCAATACTTCAAAAACGCCCCCGGCCTGCAAACCGATTACCTCGAAATTGTAAACGGCACCACCCTCGAAACCCTTGAAGTCATCCTTCCGGAAGAAAACCCCGTCATTGCCATTGCAGGCTTCGTTGGCAAAACCCGCCTCATTGACAACACCTTTGTATTTTAAATGTTGAGGCACCTTTAACTTCCCTCACCCCCATTCATTTGCCTTAAGCCCCCCTGCCCTGTAAGGGCATCTCCCTTTCCCGATGACTTCAGTCGTTGAACCCCCTGCCCTGTAAGGGCATCTCCCTTTCTCAATGACTTCAGTCGTTGAACCCCCTGCCCTGTAAGGGCATCTCCCTTTTCCGATGACTTCAGTCATTGGACCCC
>CANHCC010000173.1 GCA_947459115.1 Bacteroidota bacterium
ACCGCTTGGTGCAAGCAACCGCTTGGTGCAAGCAACTGCTTGGTGCAAGCAACCGCTTGGTGCAAGCAACCGCATGGTGCAAGCGACTGCTTGGTGCAAGCAACCGCTTGGTGCAAGCGACTGCTTGGTGCAAGCAAAAAAAAGCCTGCCCCAGATTTCTGGAGCAGGCATAAACATTATCCTTCTACTTAATGATTCTTATCCCAAATAAGACTTCAATGTCTTACTGCGGGAAGTATGTCTTAATCGCCGAATGGCTTTTTCTTTAATCTGACGCACTCTTTCACGGGTCAAATCAAATTTCTCCCCGATTTCTTCTAAGGTCAGGGAATGCTCCACACCAATACCAAAGTATAAGCGAATTACTTCTGCTTCTCTTTGCGTTAAGGTGCTGAGGGCACGATCTACCTCTTTGCTTAAACTTTCATTGATCAGGCCATTATCGGGCTTGGGCTCTTCATCATTTTCGAGTACATCGAGCAGACGATTCTCTTCTCCTTGCACGAATGGGGCATCCATGGATATGTGGCGACCAGAAATTTTGAGGGTATCAGAAACCTCATCAGCGGTCATGCCGTCCAAGATTTCAGCAATCTCATGGGGAGCGGGTTCGCGTTCAAACTCCTGCTCAAGTTTAGAGAAGGCTTTCCCAATTTTATTCAAAGCGCCTACCCTGTTCAAAGGAAGACGAACGATACGGGATTGCTCCGCCAGTGCCTGAAGAATACTTTGACGAATCCACCAGACGGCATAGGAGATAAATTTAAATCCCCGTGTTTCATCAAAGCGTTTGGCGGCCTTTATAAGACCCAGGTTTCCTTCATTAATTAAATCTCCGAGGGAGAGACCTTGATTTTGGTATTGTTTAGCCACAGACACGACGAAACGAAGATTGGCTTTGGTCAGGATTTCCAGAGCCTGCTGATCTCCTTCCCGAATTCTTTGAGCTAATTCGACTTCATCATCCGGAGTAAGCAGTTCTACTTTACCAATTTCCTGAAGATACTTATCTAAGGACTGAGATTCCCGGTTGGTAATCTGCTTACTGATTTTAAGCTGTCTCATGCAGTATGTATATTTTGAACAATAACGATTTCTTTGAGAATGTTAATATCTGAATCTAATGGATAAAGTGCTTACCCGTTAAAACTCCAGGACAATTTTGGTTGAACGTATTCCCGGGTCGGGCGAATACTGATGACCGGAATCTCAGAATGATTGACGATGTGCTCCGCAGTAGAACCCATAAATTGCTCTTTCATTTTTAATTCCTGCTGGGTCATTATGGCAATGAGATCTGCTCCGATTTCTTCCCCGTATTTTACCACCACATCCGAGATGGGCGCTTCTGACAATAGAAGTTTAGCTTCATGTTTCACGCCTTTGGATTCAAAGAATTCCGAAACTTTATCCAATTGCAGTTGGAGTCTTTCCCGAATGGCAGGGTCTTCTGTCTGAAGCACAGACATGATATGCACTTTGGAACCAAAATATTCAGAAAATTCCCAGGCAAATGCAACTTTTTCCCGTGTTTCTTTAGTAAGATCCAAGGGAAGCAGGATGTTCATAAAACCCTGACGAGGGTGAGCATTTCTAAAACTGATAACAGGAGACTTACAGCCACGAATAATTCGGCTGGCATTGCTACCAACCAGATATTCTTTTATTCCGGTAGCCCCATGTGTACTCATCATTACCATCCATGCAGATATTTCTGAAGCAGCCTCAACCACCGCGTTGTGAGGTTTTCCTGTTTTTATCATTTTGGAAAACTCCACGCCTGAATCGTTGTATTTTGCAATAAGTTGATTTAACAACTTATCCGCCCTTTCCCGCATATCGTCCTCGTCCTGGGAGGTAAAGATTCGCGTAGGAAGGGAAGGCGTCTCTAACACATGCAACAATACTATCTCACCTTTTTTTAGCTGGGCAAAATGGATAGCAGTTTCTAATGGATAAAGGCTGAATTCTGAAAAATCGACTGGGACTATGATTTTTTTCTGTAACATTTCTTTATGGAACCACGCAAAATTACACTTTTTTTCTGAGTTAATGTTCACGAATTACCTGCAACCGAATCGGAAAATCTCCCTTTTTGCTTTTTAGGTTTCACCCTTAAGGATAGGACGGGCACTTTGGCATGATTGATAACCCCCTCTGTGGTGGAACCTAGAATAAATTTTGCAAAAGAAGATCTTCCTTCGGACTTCATTAAAATGAGCCCAAATGCATGGTCTTCTGCATATCGGCAGATACTTTCCACCAGGTCATCTGATTGAATTTCACTCCAGGTAACATGATCAATTCCGTGGTCCGAGAGATGCTTTAACTCATTATCCAAAAAATGCTTTGTTGCAGCCGGATCAGGGTCTTTATACCCGGGCTCAGAAATCAACAATACCTCAGCACTGAAATTCTGAAGTTTGTGAAAACTTTGCAGATAAGGAAGGAGTTCTCCAAAACCCAAAACAATGTCCAAGGGGATGAGTACTTTGGAAAAACTAGAAATTTTTTCGGGGCTACGAAGGGTAATAACAGCACAGGGAGAAGATCTGGCGATTTTAGCGGCGTTGGAACCGATTAAAAATTCTTCTACTCCATGTGCACCACTGGTGGCCATGAGCACCAAATCCACTGCTGTTTTTTTGATTTCCTCCACAATTTCGGAAGAAACATTTCCAGTTACGGCCACCACATGACATTCCACGCCTGCGGGTATATATTTAGCTCTTACTTCCTCAAGCGCATCGGTGGCAGAACGAATCAAATCCATCGTATCGACAGATTGAAAATCAATGCCGTACAAAGCACCATAAGAAGCGGGTATCACGCTAACCACATGAATAAGGGTGAGTTTACACCCAAACTGATGTGCTAAGAGCCCGGCCTGGGCTGCAGATTGCTCAGACACAGCGGAAAAATCTACCGGACAAAGGATATGTTTGATTGCTTCCATGATTCTTTTTTTTATACCAAGGCAAGTTAGGAGAGATAAAAGGAAAAAAAAAGAAATTAAATCATTGTGATACGGGAAAGATTTTGTCATTTTGCGGGTTCCTTTGAATGTGTTGTCGAAATGATTGCAGAATCTGAATTAATTGTAACTCCGGAAGGAGCCGTTTACCACTTAAATCTCAAGCCGGAGATGATTGCCAGCAAAATAATTCTGGTAGGAGACCCGAATCGTGTGAATCGTGTTGCTGAGCGCTTTACGGATATAAAGTACCGTGTTGCAAACCGAGAATTTTGTACGGTTACAGGAATGTACAAAGGTCATGCGGTTACCGCCCTATCTACCGGTATAGGAACGGACAATGTGGACATCGTGATGAATGAACTCGATGCTCTTGTGAATATAGATCTGGAAAAACGCGAATTATTGCCTACCCATACCCGATTAAAAATGTTGCGTCTGGGAACCTGCGGCGGCGTTCAGGAAGATATTCCAACCGGTACCTTTATTCTAAGTCGCTACTCCATTGGCTCTGACGGACTCATGAATTTTTATGACTATAACCGTCAAAGTCAGCATGTGCATTTGGCCGAATCATTTACCTCTTATCTCCAGGAAAAAATCGGGCGGAAAGATTTACCGTTTATCCCATTTGGTACCGGCATGAATCCGACCTGGGCTGATAGGATTCGTCAAGCACAACCCAATATTCTGCAAGGTATCAACTTCACCGGAAATGGATTTTACGGACCTCAGGGTCGGGTCACCGGTCGGGTTGGCGTCAAACTGGATGGCTTAGAAAAAATCCTTCGGGAATATTCCTTTGACGGGTACCCCATTATGAACATTGAAATGGAAACCTCAGGGATTTATGGGTTAGCCGAAGCCTTTGGACATGAGGCGGCCTCCATTTCCGTAATATTAGCCAATCGCAGCGCGAAAAAGTTTCATCCAAACATTGGGGTCTTAATCGAAGACCTGATTGACATTGGACTAGATCTGATTATCGAATAGGATTGGATTCCAATCAAAAAAATCCAATCTCGCGCATACAAGGTCTAAATTCTGGAGCGCATTGCCTCTACAGGGTCCATTCTGGCGGCCACCCAACTGGGTGAAAATCCACTGATGACCCCAATCGCGAAAGAAAGAACCAAGCCATAAATTAAATCCATCCAGGAGATTAGAATTTTGAAATCAAATTCGATTTTATCAATAATGAACTGACCTAGTCCGGACATTATAAATAACAACAGAATACCCACAAGACCTCCTGCAATACACAAGAGAATGGACTCCTGCAAAAATTGCAGGAGGATAAATTCTCGTGTAGCCCCCAAAGATTTTTGAATACCAATTTCGTGGGTCCTTTCCTTGACCGAAACGAACATGATATTTGCAATACCAAACCCACCCACCAAAATAGATAAAATAGAAATAAACACGCCACCGATGCGCAGAGAACCAAATATTGAATCGAGTTGGGTCATTAGCATTTCTTGTTTATTGATGGCGAAATTATCTTCCATAGACGGCTTCAGCCCTCTTGCTGCCCGAATCCATCCCCTTATTTCATCTTCCATCCTCGGCACAGCCTCGTAGGATGGGGCTTTCACGGTGATAAGCTTATCGCCCATTCGACTCTGCTCGTTAAAAATTCTGGCCATCAAAGGATAAGGCATTACCATCCTATCATCAAAAGAATCCCCAAATATGCCGGAGCCCTGTTTCTCGACCACTCCTACCACCTGGATTTTTTGTCCGGCAATCACAACCGTTCCCCCAATTGGATTATCGCCTCCAAACAATTCTTTCGCCACATTGAATCCTAACAAACAGACCATTCTACCTGCACTGCTTTCAATGGGCGTGAAGTACCTGCCATATTGAAATTGAAAATCATTTATCCTCTGGTATTCCCAAGTGACGCCTTTCAGAGAAACATTCTCCAGGCTATTCTTGCCAGCCTTAACCTTTTGCCCTCCCCGGGTCATTTCATAACTCATCAAAGCATCTGGGATATTGGTTTGGAGATATTCAAAGTCCCGGTAGCTCACCTTAGGCCGATTCATATACTTGTACCAGTCGGAGCTGTTATCTTTCCATGGCCAATGATGGATATAAATCACCGTATTCCCTAGTGCAGAGAGATTCCTTGTAATAGCCTTCTCAAGAGAATAAACCATAGTGCCAATTAGGGTGATGGCAAAAATGCCGATGGAGATTCCTAACATGGTAAGAAAAGCCCGAAATCGATTGGCAGAAATGGCATGCCAAGCAATCCTAAAGGTCTCCTGAAAGAGGGTGAGTACATTCACGGGTTAAAGATAAGCATCATTCCCCCCTACTGCAAGGTAAAGGCCGGAAATAAGCTCCCTTTATTTTTATACCCAAAACATATATTCCATATTTTCAAATATTTTGACCAATCGAATTATCCTAATATTTGAAACATAAAAAACAGGCCCATATCCTTATATAAAATTCATTATCAAATACTTAAATAATATTCTCCATCCATGTTTGAATTTTACATTTTGAATTGATTAAAAAAATACTTGCTTTCCCCTCCCTATGATATTATCTTTGCACACCGCAGAATCAGGGAAGCCCTCTGAATATCAAACGGAAAGCACTTAATCAAACGACTGAGAAATGAAATTATCTGAATTCGACTACGAAGTACCGAAAGACCTTATCGCCCAATACCCCGCCAATCCAAGAGACAGTTCTCGCATGATGGTGGTGAATCGTGCGACTGGAAAAATCGAGCATAAAAAATTCCGGGATATTCTGGACTACTTCGGAGACGGAGATGTGATGATATTCAACGACACAAAAGTCTTTC
>CANHCC010000174.1 GCA_947459115.1 Bacteroidota bacterium
TGGTGCGATCGTCAACAATCCCCCAATGGCACAATTTACCGTTGATAAATCAAAGTATGAAATTCCCGATGCCATTGCACAATTTAGCATTACAACACATTCTGCCGGCATAGCTAATTGGTTCTGGGAATTCGGAGATGGCAACATTGGTAATGGGATGAATCCGGTTCATCAATATGAGCAGGAAGGGAAGTACGATGTCACCCTCACCGTTGTGGACTCGGCAGGATGCAGGAATATTTTCACAAAGAGTAACTATGTTGAGGTGAATCGCTTTGTGAATGTAATTGTTCCCAATGCATTCTCTCCTAACGGCGATGGAATCAATGACTATTTTAATGTACAATATCGCCTGATCAAAACCTTTGAGATTAAAATCTTTGACCGTTGGGGGAATCAGGTATATCAGTCTCAGGATATCAATTTCCGTTGGGATGGCAGTGTGAATGGGACGCCTGCTCCAGAGGGCACTTATGTATTTATTGTGACCGGAACTACCACCACCAATGATCCGGTAGAGGTAGGGGGTTCTTTTACCCTGATTCGTTAAAGTTCAACTGCTTGCACCAAGCAGGGCTTGGTGCAAGCAGTTGAATTCGCTTTGTCCCCAGCCTAAAGGGGAGAAAAATTAGGGCCAAAATTTCTGAGGTTCATTAACTTTATGCCTTAGGAATGAAACACAGATTCTCTCTTATTGATACCATCAACCCGGTCAAAATTTGGCAGTTGAGTTTAATAACTTCCTATCGCTGGAAGAGTCTCCCTCCGGCTTTTTTTACGCTGCTATTCTGTGTTATTCTGTGTTTCAAAAACCTATACGCACAATCAACCCCGCAAGGCGGTGGATTTGGGCATTCCCAAATTGGTTTCAACTTGAATCACTTCCCGAATTTAACTGAATATCTAAAGCAACCTGACATACTGGGAAGCGCCTATTCCCCATCGAGAATCGGCATACAAATCGGAGGAGGAGGATACGGGGTATTAGGACGATTGCTCTTGGGAGGAAGTGGTTACTTCTCCGGATTTAAGCCCATGCAAACAGATTCGGCAACTGTGACTTTTAGTTCTGGAACGGCGTTATTCAATGCTGGCTTTCTATTGAAGAAGACGGAGCGATGCTTAATATTTCCCTATGCAGGCATTGGGGGAACAGGTCTATCTCTGAGGCTGGAAAATCACCGGGACAGCGGAGGGATTTTCTTCGACAAGAATCAGGGTATTGCCCGCGGAGAAATATCAAAATTATCTCTGGGAGGTCTTGCCTCAGAAATTGGCATCAGCTTTAAATATTTCATCACCACCTGCACGGAAGACAGCCCGCATGGGGCGCTCATGATAGGGCTGGATGCTGGATGCATGGGCGCAGTTTTTACAAGCAATCTATGGTCAGATGGGAAAGGACGAACAGCGGTTGGACCCCAAAGACCGAATGGGTTTATCCCTTACTTAAGAATCACCCTTGGAGGTGGAGGACTTTGGTAAATGATATTAAAAATTAATTTACATTCGATAACAGGTAATCGTAAACCGATATTTATGGTTCAGGCGCAGACTCTATTTTGGGGAATATTCCTCTTTGGCCTTGGGTTTTTAAACCTGCATGCACAATCTGAAGAAGGACCTATTCCATTAGAGAATGCAAGACTTTATTTAGCCCGAGAACCTGACACCAGTGGCATTTTAATGGTAGGGGGCTACCTGGATACCTATTGGGCATATTATGGAGATACTGCGAATACAAATGGGTATCATACTTTTCCAACCATTTCACCTAGGTCCAAACAATTGGGATTAAATATGATACAGGCCCAGTTAAAGTACCGATCAGGTTTTGCCCGGGCCAATCTTGCAATTCATGGCGGGGACATTCCGCGTGCAGCCTGGTCCGGAGATTTTAACTTTATTCAGGAGGCCAATGTTGGCTTTAAGTTTGCCCCCAAAATATGGCTGGATGCAGGATTCTTTAAGACACACATTGGCTATGAATCTATCCTTCCAAGGGATAACTTTACGATTAGCCTGGCAACCACAACCTTCTATGAACCCTATTTTTTAAGTGGAGCCAAGCTAACCTGGATGGCCGGAAAAAATTGGTCCTTGCAGGCCAATCTATTTAATGAGTTCAACGGATTTGTAGATGTAAATGGCAGTCCTGCCGGTGGGATGTCGCTATATTGGGAACCAACTAAAGACTGGGTGCTAGGGCTAAATCAGATTACGAGTAATGAGAAAACAAAAGAGGCTGGATTACCGAAGTTAAGAGCCTATCAAAATCTGGTAACCTATCGAAAGTTTACTAAAACTGAATGGGTCGGAGAAGTCAACTTTGGATTTCAAAGTAATACAGGTCTTACAGACAGCCTGGGTACCGCGAAAATGTTTAGTGCGCTTTTAGCCGGGAAATATAAATTCACCCGCAGGTATGCCGTTTCCGGGCGTTATGAGTTTTTTTATGATCCGGAAGAAATACTTACAGGAGCAGTATATAACGCATCCCACCAATTGGTAGGACTGGTCATTTCCGGGTTTACACTTTGCGGTGAATTTAAACCAACGGAAAAATCTTTCTTTAGAGTTGAAGCAAGAGAACTTATCACCACCCATTCAGATGAGGACATTTTTTATAACAATCAGCAATCTTCCCGCAACAGGTTAGAATGCCATCTGGCCATGGGCGTTTGGTTTTAAAGCCCCGATTGATTCCCAAAGAAGACTCAATTAAAAAACTCGCGCATCCGGTCAAAGAAGCCTTTATCAGACTTACCGGGGGAGGGTTGAAAATTGGGAGATTGCTGAAGTTTTTGCATCGTTTCTTTTTCCTGGGCATTTAATTGCGTGGGGGTCCACACATTAATTTGTACCAACTGATCTCCCGAACCGTAGTTGTTCAGATGGGGTATCCCTTTTCCTTTCAACCTCACCATCTTACCGGACTGGGTTCCCGGCTCAACCTTAAAGCGTGCTTTTCCGGAAAGGGTAGGTACCTCTACAGAGGTCCCAAGAGCAGCATCTGCGATACTGATGTATAGCTCGAACAAAACATTATCGGACTCTCTTACCAGGTGAGGATGCTTTTCTTCCTCAATTTGCACCAATAAATCTCCGGTATCTCCCCCTCTAAGGCCGGCGTTCCCATATCCGCGCATAGATAACTGCATTCCTTCCGCGACGCCTGCAGGAATTTTTAGACTAACATTATCTTCCTCCTGTTGACGCCCTTCTCCATTACAAACCTTACAGGCCTTTGTAATGATACGCCCCTCACCCTGACAAGTAGGACAAGCCTGAACGACAATTTGCTGAAAGAACCCGCCACCAACTTGTTGACGAATCTCCCCATATCCATTGCAGGTCGGACATGTCTGAAAACTATTGCTATCATGCGCACCAATGCCACTACAACTTTGACAAGCCTTATGTCTCCGAATTTTAATGTTCTTGTTTACACCGGTAGAAATCTCCTCGAGGGACAATTTAAGTTTAACCCGAAGATCATTCCCTCTTTGTCCTCTGCGTCTGCCTCCACTTCGGGAGCGCCCTCCTCCTCCATTACCGAAGAAACTTTCAAAAGCGGTACCCCCAAAAATATCCCCAAATTGAGAGAAGATATCATTCATGTCCTGATATTGGGCCCCGCCCCCTCCAACGCCTGCATGACCAAATTGATCATAGCGGGCCCGCTTCTGATCATCCCCTAACACATCATATGCCTCAGCCGCCTCCTTAAATTTATCTTCTGCGGCTTTATCACCCGGGTTTTTATCCGGATGGTATTGCATCGCCATTTTGCGGTAGGCCTTCTTTATGGCATCCTTATCTGCCCCCTTTTCGACGCCTAAAATTTCGTAATAATCTCTCTTTGCCATACTACCTTATGCTCCTACAATAACTTTTGCAAAACGAATCACCTTCTCATCTAAATAGTATCCTTTCTCTATCTCATCCAACACTAAACCCTTTTTGTCTGCCTCTTCTATTGGGATACTAGTAATGGCTTCATGGCGATCACTGTCAAAAGGCTGATTTAAGCTTTCCATAGGTTTTAAACCCTTGGTGGAAAGTATGTGGTTGAATTTATGGTGAATGAGTTTGATTCCATCCTGAATGGCTGACAGATTGTCAGACTTTTGAAATACCTGAAGGCTGCGCTCAAAGTCATCCAACACAGGCAAAATGGATTTTATGAGGTCTTCATTCGCATATCGGACCAAATCCGACTTCTCCCGAACCGTACGCTTACGAAAGTTATCAAACTCCGACGCCAAGCGAAGATATTTATCTTTCCACTCCTCTAATTCTGCCTGAAGAGAAACACTGACATCTTGATTTTCAATGCTTTCATCCATATTTACGATAGGATTCTCCTCCTCTGCAGTAAACCGTCTATCTTCGGTTTCTGTAGAGGAATTATGACCTAATTCCCCGGTTTCAGGGGTTGGTGTAGAGTTGTCTTCCTGCTTCATTTCTTGAACACTCATATTATTTTTTTACCTGATTATCAAAAGTCATTCCCGGGGAGAAGGCTGAAAATTTTTCCGAAAATCGTCATAATTTATGCCCTGCTCATACTTGCGTTCACCATAGTATTTGAGAAGAGATTCTAAAGTGGGAGCATCCAGATAACCCGGTACCGGCGTTAATACATCGCCGGATTCATTCATAAAAACAGTAGTTGGATAACCCATATTCCCGTTGAGAATTTTGTAAGCAAACTGATTACATCTCAGTGCGGGAGCGAAAGAATATTCCCGCCCTTTATAATTGACCGTATCCTTCCCTTCGGCATCAAACTTTACTGCATAAAACTTTTGATTCATGTACTGGATGATGGCCTTATCTGTGTAAGTTTTTTTATCCATTACCTTACACCAACCACACCAATCGGTATAGAAATCTAATAAGATCAGGCGACCATTTTTCGATGCATTTTTTAGCGCGTACTCCATGTTTACCCATTTTATCTGTTCCGGCTCCTGGGGTTTGACCGACTTACTGGTTTGGGCGGAAAGATTTTGATAAAAAAACAACCCCAAAATGAGTAACATGATCCTTTTCATCCAAAGGACTTCATAACACCTGAACGCACAAATATTTAATCTTTCATATTTCATAGACTATACTTCGTTTGAATCAAAACAAGGAAAGGAAATGTCTTAACGAATTAATACCAACTTAGAGGTATAAATCCTTTCTTGAAATTCTTCAGATGTAAACCTACATTGAACCCAATATATTCCTGCAGGCAGGTGTTTTACGGATAATACAACTTGACGAACACCTGGCTCACCAAAACCCGATAATATTTCTTGTAAACGCATGCCTTGCGCATCGAATAAATCTATTTGAACTTGTCCATGATGAGGCAGACGATATTTTAAATAAGCCAACTCGGATGCCGGATTGGGATAAATCCCTATTGCCAATTTATCAGAGTCGAGCCAATCCTCAGGCATTTCAACCCCGGTTTGAGAGTCAGGGCGATACTTAAAATGTAAAACAAAGACCTGTTCCACCCATGCCCCTGTCAAATCTGTTGCTCTCAGGATAACAAGGGAGTCTGCCACGGGGGAGACATTGGGATACCCGGATAGATGCCGGGATTGAGGATTGAGACTCAACCAGGAAGGCCCTTGTTGAATATTTAAAGAAACAGAATCCCCTTGAGCTGTATCCGGATCCATAACGGTAA
>CANHCC010000175.1 GCA_947459115.1 Bacteroidota bacterium
GCCTTCGCCCCCGGTGCCGGCTTGGTGCAAGCCGAGCATTTCGAACAAGCCATTGAGTTGGTTAATGATTCCAATTTTGGATTACAAACAGGAATTTTTACCCAAAGGATTGATCGTCTCAAATATGCTTTTAATCATTTGCAGGTGGGCGGGGTGATTCACAACCAGGCGCCTACCCTGAGGATTGATGCCATGCCCTATGGCGGGATAAAAGATTCCGGTATGGGAAGAGAAGGAATTGCTTGGGCCTGTCGGGAGATGTGTGAAGCTAAAGTGCTTGTGTTTTAATTTATCTTCCTTTAGGAATAAAGTAGCTTCAGTAGTTGAATGACTGTTACTATCGCGATTACCACCAATACGATTATTCGAAAATAATTTTGAGAGGTGTAAGATAGAATGATTTTGCCTATCCAGCTGCCTAATATACTAATGCCAATCAGAAAGGGTATTAATGCTACATGTTCTTGATGGAAATATCCATTGAAAATGTAAATAACACTTCGGCTGGCATCCACCCCTAAATCAATCCAGGCCGAAGTGGTAATGAATACCTGTTTTTCTAAATTAAAGGCAATCAGCATCAAGCCTCGAATGGCACCACCAGTGCCAATTAATCCGGCCAAGAATCCGGAAAGGCTGCCACCTAAATATAAATTTCGATTCGATTTTTCAATTTGAATCTTTGGACTGATGAGTAATAATAAGGCGAATACTAAGATTACGATACTCAATAAGATTTCCCCTGTCTTAGGATTGAGTATGGTAGTTAATAAAGCCCCAAGGATTACGCCTATCACAGCAGGAATACCAAGCCTTACGGCTATATGAGTATTAACACCGTCTTTGAAAAAATAGATCTTGGCCAAATTGCTGAAAACATGAAAAACTGCTGTTACCCCCAGAACTATTTTGAAATCAAAAAACAAGGCAGCGATTGGCACAAACAATAGGGAAGATCCAAAACCCGAAACTGTTCCAAGAATTTCTGCGCCGAGGGCGAGGCCAATAAAGACGATATATTCCTCCAGGCTCAAGAATTATAAATTATTTTATCGTTTTTCCGATCCAATCTCCTATGGCATTAAGGGCCGATTCTGAAAATGTGGTAGTTATATCCCCATACTCCTCTGGTTTGCCGGTAATAGCAGGCTGAAACCAATGATTCAGTCCATTCATTTCTATAAAGCAGGACTGAAGTTTCGTCTTTTTAGGAAGATTTTTTTGGATTCCCCGAAGGTTAGAAACCGGTAGGACCTGAAGGTCTAATTCTCCATTAAGCGCGAGCACCGGGCATTTGACTTTTTTCCAATAATCTCCGGGATTGCTTTGAATGAAGGCTTTAAACCAAGGGGATAAAATCGCCTGTCTCATGGCCTCAGCTTGTTTTTCAGCCGCTTTCTTTCCTTCAGGATAATCATTGTTACCTGCCAGATAATAGTCCAGACAGAGCTTTCGAATTTGAGCATCCAGAATTTCAGGATTTTTCTCTGTTTTGATAAGGTTATAACAGGCCTGATTGAAAGCCAGCGTTTTTTGAATATCCTCTCCATCCGGGGGCATGAGGGCTTTGCTTTGTTCCATTAATAGTTGATCGTGGGGAATGCCAGGCCCGGCAAGGGATACAAGGAATGCTACCTTCCGATTTCTTGCTGCAATCATTGCAGCGATAAACCCACCTTCGCTATGGCCAATGATTCCTATTTTTCCCGGGTGTATTTCCGGGTGTTGAGCCAGGAGTCTCCAAGCCGCTTCCGCGTCTTTGGAAAAATCTTCCGATGTACCTTGTTTAAATTCTCCCTCGGATGCCCCGGTTCCTCTGTCGTCATATCTCAAGACAGCTATCCCTCTTTGGGTTAAATAATCTGCAAGTACGGCAAAGGGCTTGTGTCCGAAAATTTCTTCATCTCGGTTTTGAGGGCCGGAGCCACTGACCAACACAACCGCCGGGTAGAGGGTTTTTCCCGAGTCTTTAGGTAAAGTTAAGGTTCCTGCCAATCGAATTCCATCTTTTTCATTTTGGAAGGTCAGATCGATTGAGCGATACACAAAAGGGGGTTTAGGGGTTTGTGGTCTCCTAATGCTTCCGGAATTCTTATCTGGACTGAAGGGTTTCAGGTTGAGTGGGAGTTCCACCCCGCCTTGTGCCCAAATGCCTTGAATAGAATCCGAAGTCAGGAATCTGCCCCGATATTCTGCCATCATTTGAGGAGCGGTTAAATAAATGGAATCATTCACCAGATGGCACTGTGAGAAAGTTATACCATAGGCACCTTGATCCGGGCTATCCATGGTGGCTTTACATCCGGATGCAGTGGACTCGATGTGAAAATTTATCCGAAGGGCTTTACCGCTAAAGGTTAATGTCCCTTTCCAGGAATGCACCGTTTGGCTACTTAATATTCCCCCGAAGGCAAAAAGTATTATCCAGAAACTATTTTTCAGCATGTCACAAAGGTATCATTCCCCACCTGAAAATGTTTTCAGGGAAACTGTAATTCTTAATTAATAATTGACAAAGCCCCGGAATTGCTCCAGGAATCTGACATCATTTTGAGAATACAATCTTAGGTCCGGTACCCGATACAGCAATTGGGCAATTCTTTCCACGCCCATCCCGAAAGCAAATCCGGAATATATTTCCGGGTCCATACCACAGTTTTTCAATACATTCGGGTCAATCATGCCACAGCCCATAATTTCAACCCATCCACTATGCTTGCATACGGCGCATCCGGCACCTTTGCAAATCCTGCAGGATACATCCATTTCAGCGGAGATCTCCGTGAAGGGGAAATAACTGGGGCGGAGTCGGATTTTTGCATCTTGTCCAAATAGGGTCTGGGTAAAGGTTTCCAGCGTTTGTTTCAGGTCAGCAAAGCTGATGTCTTTGTCCACGCAGAATCCATCTATCTGATGGAAAAAACAATGGGCACGAGCCGATACTGCCTCGTTACGGTACACTCTGCCGGGTGCAATTACTCTCAAAGGCGGCTTATGCTTCTCCATAACTCTGACTTGTACGGAGGTACAATGGGTGCGGAGCAGGTTGTTTTCGTCAATAAAGAATGTGTCTTGCATTTCCCGGGCCGGGTGGTTTTCTTCAAAATTCAGGGCCGTGAAATTGTGCCAATCGTCTTCAATCTCCGGACCTTCGGCAAGGCTATATCCCATCCTACGGAAGGTGTCGGTAATAAGTCTTTGAACCAATGCCAAAGGATGTCTGCCGCCTTTTTGCCAAGGGTCTCCGGGCAGGGTTATATCTCCGGGGCGGTCATTGTCTTTTGCGCCGGCCTGGGAAGATAGGGCCGCCTCTGCAATCTCAGATGCCCGGTTTTTTAACTGATTTAATAAAGCCCCAACTTTTCTTTTGTCCTCATTTGGAACAGATTTAAGCTGGTCAAACAGTTCATTGATTACCCCTTTGCGCGCCACGAAACGATTCCGAAATGCTTCGGCCAATGCCGGGGTGGAAAGGTCTGCCGACTCTATTTCGGTCATCAATGCCTGTATTTTCTCCTCCATGTGTCAAGATAATATCCTACAAAGTTAATATACCCATTTGAAACAGGCCTATTTTATCCTGTCGTCTCTCAACTTCTTCTCATCCTTTATCCCCCGTAACAGGATTCAGTATAATTTTGCAACATGTTAAGAACACATACCTGTGGCGAATTAAACGCCTCTTTTGATGGCCATGAAGTGACCCTCTGCGGCTGGGTACAAACCACCCGGGATTTTGGAAAATTTATTTTCGTAGATGTCCGGGACCGTTTTGGTATCACCCAGATTGCGGTAGATGCAGAGTCAAACCCGGAGGCATATGCTATTGCCCGTCAGTTGGGTCGGGAATTTGTTGTTCAGGCTAAAGGCCAGGTCAAACGCCGGTCTAATCCTAATCCCAATATTCCTACCGGTGAGGTAGAAGTGATTCCTCAAAGCCTTTCGATTCTTAACACATCTGAAGTTCCGCCTTTCAAAATTGAAAATGAAACAGATGGGCTGGAAGAACTTCGCATGCAATATCGCTACCTCGATATCCGTCGTCCTGCCATTGCGTCCAATCTGGTGCTAAGAGCCCAAATGGTCAAAGCCGTCCGGGAGTATCTGGATGCAAATGGATTTTTGGAAATTGAAACGCCCAATTTGATTAAAAGCACGCCTGAAGGCGCCAGAGATTTTTTGGTGCCCTCCAGGCTTCAACCCGGTAGTTTTTATGCCCTGCCACAATCTCCACAAATCTTAAAGCAACTCCTGATGGTGGCCGGCATGGATCGGTATTATCAGATTGTGAAATGCTATCGGGATGAGGACTTCAGAGGAGATCGTCAGCCGGAGTTTACCCAGATTGATTGCGAAATGTCCTTTGTGGAGCAGGAAGATATCCTGCAGATGTTTGAAGGCATGACCAAATCGGTCTTCAAAAAGATTGGTAATATTGACTTGCCGGATTTTCGGAGGATTACCTATCGTGAGGCGATTGAAAAATATGGTACCGACAAGCCGGATTTGAGATTTGAAATGGAGATGGTGGATTTAAGCGGGGTAATCCATGAACAACTGTCTGTTAAAACCGAGCCCTTTGTGGTCTTTAAAAAAGTACTTGAAAGCAAAGGACTTGTCACAGCCATAAAAGCGCCGAAGGCCTCCGGATGGACTCGCAAAGATCTGGATTCCTTAACGGATTTTGTAAAAGCACCACACCGGGGCGCCACTGGGTTAATTTGGGTTCGGTATGCAGAAGATGGAACCTTAAAATCCTCAGTGGATAAATTCTTTTCTGAGGAGGACCTGAAGGAATGGGCCAGGGCAGTTCAAGCGGAACCCGGCGATATGGCCTTCCTCTTGGCCGGAGAAGTGGCTCAAACCCGAAAAGTTGCCGGTGATTTGCGTCTTGAATTAGGCACACGCCTCGGCTTGCGCCAAGCCGGTAAATGGTCTCTGCTTTGGGTCGTAGATTTCCCGATGTTTGAAACAGATCCTGAAACCGGAGAGTTGATTTTCGTGCATCATCCCTTTGTGTCGCCTCATCCTGAAGATATTCATCTCCTGGATTCCAGGCCGGAGCAGGCCAGAGCCTTATGTTATGACATGGTGATGAATGGGAATGAAATTGTGAGTGGCTCTGTGAGGATTCATCGGAAGGATGTTCAGGATAAAATTTTTGGCATCCTGGGATTAAGTGAAGAAGAGAAACAAAACAAATTTGGCTTTTTATTAAATGCCTTTAAATATGGGGCGCCACCGCATGCGGGGTGTGCTTTCGGATTAGACCGATGGGTGATGTTGATGGCAGGTGGAGAGAGTATCCGGGATGTTATTGCCTTCCCCAAAAACAGTAGTGGTCGGGATTTGATGATGGATGCGCCTGCACCAGTGCCCGACAAAGCACTGGCAGAGGTTGGGGTTCAGGTGAGAGCAGCATTATCTTAATCTCCTTCATCGCAAGATGCAATCTGCGTAAATCTGTGAAATCTGCGGGTTTACTCCTCGCAGATTTCACAGATTTACGCAGATCGTATTCTCTCGCCCAAACAAGAATCTCACCCTAAAAGCTGAAGTGCTTCAATCGTGTTCAGCATTTCATATTCCTGATACGCCATCTTTAGGAATCCGGATTTCTTCTTGAATCCTTCCTGTTCATATACTTCTAACAATCCTTCATCGTCTTTAAC
>CANHCC010000176.1 GCA_947459115.1 Bacteroidota bacterium
AAGAGTACAAGTATTACTAACCTGAAAGCATGAAGCGAAGAAGTTTTATCAAAAAAGTAGGTTTGACAGCAGGCGGCATTGCCGCTGCACCATGGATTCTTCCCTCGGGTCGATTATTTGCTGCAACCGGCAGTAGATTGGTAGATCATGTGGTGTTGTGTATGTTTGCAGGTGGCGTTCGGAATCTGGAGGCCGTTCACAAGGCAGAGGGGAATCTGATGCCGGGTATGCTGCCCGGAAATGAGGCGATAAGCCCCGACATTGCGTCTACACTCTCCTTGTTGCCTTCCATTACAGGTTTAACGCTGCTCGAACAAGGAACCCTCTTTCAGGAATTTCGATTTCAAAAAGGTCCAACCGGACATTATCATGGCTATAATACTACCATCACAGGTCGTTATGTAAACAGTACCCTCAATACCAGGGGGCGTCCGGAATTTCCAACCCTTTTTGAATTATACCGGAAGCATTCTGCTCCGGAAAAAAATGCCATGAATGCCTGGTTGGTAACCCAATCTTCCAATCTTTATCCGCTTTTAAATCATAGTGAGTTTCCCGGCTATGGTGCCGCATATGGCGCTAATCAGATAACCCCCAATACCCTATTTGGATACAATACCTCACAGGAATTGAATGACATGATAGACTTCGACCCCACGCATGAAGGGGGAATCGACAAAGTCCGGAATTTCATTAATAACAATTTCAAACTGCCCGGCGTCAATGTGTCTTCCGGCATTAGAAATTCCGAGGAAGACTCAGAGGTAATTCAGCAATTCCTTTCCAAAATGTACGCTGACCTGCAGGCCGGGTTGCATAATAATCCATGGGGTGTCAGCATGAATGGGGACATGCGCAATATCTTTTATGCCGAAGAGGTCATTAAAAACCTAAAGCCTGAACTGCTGGTGGTAGATATGTTTGGTGTCGATACAGCACATCGGAGCTTCACCGGATATTGTCATGCCCTCTACAAAGCCAGTTGGGCTATGAATCATTTGTGGAACACCATTCAGCAAACCCCGGGCATGACCAATAATACAATGATGATTGTGGTGCCGGAAATTGGAAGAAATGGTACAGGCAATTCTCTTGTGGATGAAAATAATCGAAACGGGCTGGATCATACCTCAGACGATGCAATGTCCAGAGAATTATTTTGTCTTATTGCCGGTCCGCCCTCTGTGGTCAAGCAAAATCAATTGATCACCACAGTAGCAGGAGAGAGTATTGATGTTATTCCTACCATTGCGCATGCCCTCGGATTTTATGATGGAGCGGCCTCCATGTTGTCCGGGCAGAAATTGATGCAGGCGTTTGTGTAACTTTTAGGATACGGATGGAATTATGAATAGGATAATAGTTTTGATGTTTTTTTTGCTGGTGTTGGGCGCTTGTACAAAGGAGGTAGTCCTTCCGGATACTTCTAAAGATCCATTTGGTACAGGACTTGGAACCAATAATCCTACAACAGATCCGGAGCCATCCAGGACGAGTATTCAGGGCTTGCATAAATTTATCTTTCAGCCCCGTTGTGCGAATCCTACCTGTCATGATGGTTCTTTTGAGCCGGATTTTAGAACGGTTGAATCTACCTGGTCCACACTCGTCTATCAAAAAGTTATAAAAAACGATACCGATTATTCTTTTACCTGGCGTGTGAAGCCCCGGGATATCAGTAAATCCTGGTTGATTGAGCGCCTGAGCACGGACGATGTCGTGTTAGGACGCATGCCTTTGTATGCGGCGCCATTAACAGAAACTGAAATGAATTATATTAAAGCCTGGATTCAGGAAGGGGCAAAAAACTCAGAAGGTCAAAGCTTTAATCTCCCTAATCTTCCCCCGGAAACATTGGGCTTTCGTGCTTATGATCAGACGGGTTTAAGAATGGACTCCATCAAAACTCAAGGGTTTGTTTCGCCTTTTATCATCCCAAGGGGAATATTTTCAGAATTGAGATTTGTCATTCAGGATGATGTGACGCCAACTCAGAATTTATTAGACCATAAGGTTAAATTCTCCTATTCCAAAGAGGACTTCAGTCAGGCTATTGAAATGAATCCCTCTTACTTTCAACCCGGATGGATGCGGGTATATTTCCAGGATTCTGTTTTTACCCCGGGACAGCAGGTATTTTTTCGTTATTATGTTAGAGATCCTGATCATGCGCAGGTGACAGAGTATCCCACTGCCGGTACAGTCTGGTACGCCAAGGAAATTTTCAGTTTTGTGGTACAATGAGGCAGGGGTTGGTTTTGTTCGTTCTATGGGTGATGACTTTGGTCTCTTGCACCAAAGAAGAAAATGCGCCCGTGTTTTCGCCCGTTCCCAAAATTGAATTTGTCTCCATGACCCCGGGCAATGTGAAAGCCTGGCAAGACTCAGTCGTATTTACTCTAAAATATGAAGATGGAGATGGAGATCTGGGTGAAAATACCGCCGGCTCTGAAAATTTATTTCTGACAGATTCCCGGACCAATGGCTCCTATACTTTTCGAATCCGTGAACTTGTACCTAAAGGAGAATCTGTTCCCATCAAAGGCTCTCTGAGATTCGTTTTGCCCTTTACCTTTTTATCTGATGAAGGGGTTTCTTCTGAGCAGGTTACTTTTGAAATTCATGTGAAAGACAGAGCAGGAAGAGAGAGCAATAAGGTTAAAACCCCCACCTTACAAGTCAGCCGTTAATCCTCATAAAATCTGAATGGTTCTATGTTGCCCATTAACCTATTTCAGGCAAGCACAAAGAACAATAATTCATAATTCCCTCAATACTCTTTCACATACAATCTCCTCACCCTTGGATGAATCCCGGTAATGATTTCATAGGGTATGGTCTCTGCTGCCTGAGCCATCGCTTCTACGGAAATTTCCATCGAATTCAGATGGCCAAAAATCAATACCTCATCTCCCGTTTTTACGCCGGGAATATCGGTAACATCCAGCATGATCATGTCCATGCAGATATTGCCAGCTACGGGCGCAAGTTTTCCCCGAATGCCAAAGTGTACTTTTCCGTTGGATAATCTTCTGGGAATACCATCGGCATATCCCAGAGGTAATGTTGCAATGATGGAATCTCTCTTCGTTTTCAGGCTGCGGTTATAGCCTATGGTACTACCCGCTTTACATTCGTGCAATTGACTAATGCTGGTAATTAGAGAGCCGGTTTCCCTTAATCCGGATATGGGCTCTTTTCCCGGAGACAATCCATATAATCCAATACCAAACCTCACCATATTGAGGTCTTTTTCTTCTGGAAATCTTAATGTACCTGCTGTATTCTGCGCGTGTAACAAGAAGTGTGGGCGTACCGTCCGGATTTCTCCGGCGAAATGTCGGAGGATTGCAAATTGTTCGCGGGTAAAATCATCTTCCTCCGCCAGGTCTGCTGCTGCCAAATGCGTGAAAACGGAGGCAACCTCCACATTCGGATGCTTCAATAGCCATTGGCAAAGATGCTCTGCTTCTTTTGGCGGGAACCCCAGACGCATCATTCCACTTTCTACTTCAATATGAATCTTAAGCTTGACGCTATTTCCTATTTTTCGAATTAGTTGGTCCAGGAATGGAATGGAATACACCACTGGTTCCAATTGGTAAGTATTCAGGTGAAGCAATCCTTCCGGGTCTGGGTTCATCACCATCACTGGTATGCGAATTCCTTTTTCTCTCAAGGTAATGCCCTCTGAAATATAGGCAACCGCCAGGTAGTCCACGCCCTCTGATTCGAGTTCTTTGGCAATCTCCCAAGATCCACTTCCATAGGCCGAGGCTTTCACCATGGCCATAATTTTTTGCTGGCTTAAGGTTTTAGATTTTAAGATTCTGTAATTGGATAATACTGCATTTAAGTCAATTCGGAAATATGTGGCTGAAACCTTCCCGCTCAGAACCGGCACCAATTGTTCCAGAGAAAATCGTCTGGCCCCTTTTAATAAAACAGCTGCCTTTTCAAAAAAAGCAGGGGACAAATCTTCTAACATGGCCTGAGGAGAAGGCCAGGAGGCAAGATGTCTGGATTGAGCCAGCTGTTGAAATATCGGGCCAATGAGCAAGACATTCTCTTTCCCAAATTGATTCACCGCTTCCGTCATCAATTGTTCCTGCCATCTCACAGTTTCTTTTCCCTGATGATCCAGGTCGGTAAGGATGACTATTTTTCGTGGCTGAGCGGTAATACGATTTAAGGCCTGGAAGGCATTGCGAACCGAATCCGGATCTGCCGTAAACGCATCATTCAAAACCGTGGTAGCGGGATTGTCGGTAATCATTTCCATGC
Source organism: Bacteroidota bacterium (assembly GCA_947459115.1). Lineage (GTDB taxonomy): Bacteria > Bacteroidota > Bacteroidia > J057 > RFSG01 > CANHCC01. Next base: position 4,285 of record CANHCC010000176.1, read on the forward strand.
GCATGGCAATGGGGTGTAATCCCGAAATTCTTTCCTGAAGCAGGTGTTCAGGAATGCCATATTCCAATGCCGTTAACAAGGCCAGACAGGCATTTTCCAAACTAGCCTGGCCTTCCTGATTCAGATTGTAAATAGTTTTATTAATTCGAAAACTCCAGCCTTGAGGTTTTTCCTGGAGATTTTCCAATACGCAATCATTCCAGGGTTCTGGTCCAATAGACTTGACCGGCAAGCCTTGAGCCTCTGCAAATTTTCTTTGAGCGCTCCAGGTTAATGTCATTAAGGCGCGATTCCCCAACTGGAGTTTTTCCTGGATTTTTTCCTCGAAGGAATAGAATCCCTCTGCATGTGCGGCTCCCATGTGGGTGAGAACTAAAGTGTCGGGTTGAATCATTTCTTCTAACACTTGCATCTCACCGACTTTAGATATTCCTGCTTCAATCAAGGCAAGGGAATGATCTGCATTCATTTTCAGAATAGAAAGAGGCACGCCCAGGCTGCTATTGAAAGACCCCGGACTTCGGCATATTTCAAAATCTGTGTCAATCAAAGTTGCAATCCATTCTTTTACAATGGTTTTACCATTGCTTCCGGTAATGCCGATCACAGGGTATTGGAATTGTTTTCTATGCCAGGCCGCAAGCCTTTGCAGGCATTTAAGAGGAGATTCCGTTATCAGGAAATTTCCGGAAGCATCCTTTGGGATGTAACTCACCCAAAAATGTCGAACGCCTTTTCTATACGCATCTTGAATATATTGATGTCCATCCCGGTTAGGGGTATGTAGGGCAATAAATAGCGTTTCTCCGGGGGCCGAGATCATTCGGCTGTCAAAAACAAAATGAGAAATTTGGGACAAAGGAAAAGGATTGCCTGTCTGAATCAGGTCACCGCCGCAAATCTGTTGTAGGTCAGCCAAAGAATACACGATGCAAAATTAGGGTTAATTCAAAGGATAATCCTGCAAATAGGTTCACCGAAGCAGGAAAATCCTGAGATAATTCAAAGTGAATCAGAAAATGGATCAGGATAATTTGAACAAAAAAGAGGGGCGTGTAGCAAAGGAAATAAAAAGTTTGGGGAGGCAAATGCATTTTTTGTGGCTTATTTTCAGTCTGTTGTCTCTTTTTTGTAAAATATTTTGGGTTTAGGCTTGACAATTCCAAATTCATCCTGCTATCTTTGCAGTCCCATTCGGAAGGAAGCGCACTAAGCTTCTCCGACGAAGGGAAAAGAAGTAAGAAGAAATAAGGCTGTGAAGCCTGAGATACTGAGGGGAAGGGAAGCGGGGAAGAATAAGTTCTGTGAAGTAGCGAAGGAAAAAAATCAGTACGACTAGGTAAAACGAAGTCGTTCCTGAGAGTTGTACAA
>CANHCC010000177.1 GCA_947459115.1 Bacteroidota bacterium
AACCGGCTTCTCAAGAGCAGAAAAAAGCATAGGTACACTGCCTCTTAATCTATCATTTAATACCGAGGTGTATTATGGCCGTCTAAACAATCGTATTCTATGGATTCCGGGAAATACTTACTGGCGTGCTGTAAATATTGGCAGTGTGATAACCGCAGGTTTGGAGGCAGAGCTGGAACTTAGCAAACCCTATCCAAATGGAAAAACATGGTGGCGTTTCAGATACCTGTATAATCAAACCCATACACAGCAACAGCCGGAACGGCAATTAATTTATGTCCCCGCAAATAGTGCAGGCGCCGGATTAGGATTTCAATTTAAATCCTGGAAAACCCAAACCTGGTATTCTTATACCGGCTTTGTTTTCACTGCCACCGACCATTCCGCCTGGCTACCTGCCTGGGGCACCCTGGATATTAAGTTAGAAAAAAACCTCCAATTAAAAAAAGGAATAATGAGGATATATTTGGAGGCCCGAAACATCTTGAATGCCTCCTACCAGGTTATGGAAAACAGACCTATGCCCGGCAGAAATTATTTTGCAGGTATCCAATGGAATTTCGCATCTCATAAGCATAAATAAACTTTTAACCAGTTCATCATGAAAAAGTACTTCTTACAACTTGTTCTTTTCGCTGCTTTTATCACCCCTACATTTGCCCAATGGACCGTCCGAAATGTAATTTATACAACCGGAGGCAATTATGGGGCCGCATCGAATTGGGTGCATACCTATGCCTATGCTCCGGACACAAAACTTATTGTTGCGGTGGATTCGGCAGCAGGAGATTTCACAAATGCAGTTTTGTCCGAAAACCAATATGTATATTCTCACATAGGGAGAGGCAGCCTGAATCCCGCCGGTTCGGATGTCATTCATAAATATAGCTTCCTGACCGGTAGCCGAATAGATTCAGCAACCAATGTATCCGGCTTACAAAGAATGGCAATCCACAACAATTATTTAATTGCGACTTTTGGATTTGGTGCTTCATCCGGATTTGTTCGGATTTTTAATAAAAACAGCCTTGGCATCGGCCCTATCTTTACAGACACAAATATCCCCGTCAATACAGATGGAATTGCTGTAATCAAGGACACCCTATATGTATCCTATACCCTGAATGACACAGCCCATTTAGGCGTATTTTCCCTTTCCGGGACAACTCCTGCCTATGTCACTTCCATTGTGTTAGATTCCCTATCCGCAGGATTAGGCGAATTATTTGTTTCCGGCAACTTTATTTATGGCATTAACGAATATACCGATTGGACAACAACACCCCCAAGCATATTAACAGCCGGCGTTGTGCGTTACAATACCTTAAATGGCGCCTATTCCTTTGCCCCAACCCCGAGAGCATACAATGGTATCGGATTGGTAGGGAATAGCCTTTATGCAAATTTCTCCAATGGCCCCGGGTTATTTGATGTTGTGGGAAATACATTGTCTGTAAATCCTGCATTCCCCCTGGATTACTCAGGAGCAGAAATTGATACCCTGAATTATTATGGCTACTTCATGACAACAGATTATTTCTCCACCGGAAAAATGTACATAATAGACCAGAGTGGATTAATTTTAGATTCTGTGAATACGAATATCTCCGGAGGTCCTATTGCCTTTCAATATAATGGATTGCCGGTCGCAACAAATGGTACCGGAAACACGCCCCTGAATACGCCATTTTTGTACAACATGTCTCTTATTTCAGGGGATTCCGACGGTGGAACCGTTTCCTATTCTTTAGGTTCAAATCCCTCAAATGGATCAGCTGTTTTTACTGCCAATACCTTAACCTATACGCCCGATTCCGGTTTTATTGGAACAGATGGATTTAACTATCTGGTAACAGATATTTGGGGAGATACCATCTCGGCCTATTTTACCATTCATGTGGGCACAACGGCCAATGAAAAAGAATGGACCACTTCCAAATTTAACCTCTACCCGAATCCTTCCAGCGACTATATCACCATTCTATCTGAATCCTCTGCCGCCATACAGCTGAGCATTTCAGATATCTCAGGAAAGATCTGTATGTCCGAAAAAACAGAACCGAATCAAAAAATCTTTATCGGCGCTCTTGCACCTGGAATTTATTTTATCCGGAATGAGAATGAAAGCACCGGTATTCGGTTTATCAAAAATTAATTAAAATAGAAATAAATTGACGCTATGAATTGCATAGAGTCAATTTATTTCTGTAATATTTCTTCCTTTGCAAACAAGCATTCAACAAACCAAGCACTCCATCAAAAGATGACCATAATTTTTAGAAATTGTATTTACATCCTTTGTTTTATACCCCTGCTGACATGGGCTCAGTTTGCCCCTCGGGCTGGTGAACAAGGCAGTACCGCAATACATAAAGATAGTGGGATATTTGTTGCCTGGGCAACAGAAGCCGTTTTAAACAGAGGCTATCAAAATTGTCAGGACACTTCTCTGGGAAAAACAACCACAGGCTCAGCAGAATCAGCTGTTGGAAAAGCAGGCGAGAATGGCCTCGTCAGTCTGGGAGATGGAGGGGAAATAATCTTAACCTTTGAAACGCCAATTAGGAATGGAGAGGGGTTTGATTTTGCTGTTTTTGAAAACGGTTTTTTTTACAAAGATTCTTTAGACTTTTTGGAACTGGCCTTTGTTGAAATTAGCAGTGATGGAGAAAATTATTTCCGCTTTCCGTCCCATTCCCTAACAAACACGCTATTTCAAGTAGATACCTTTGAGGGAATAGATGCACGAAAAATTCACAATCTAGCCGGCAAATATACATATGGCTTTGGAACCCCATTCGACCTCTCCGAAATCCCGGAGGATAATAGATTAAACAAAAATGCCATTCGTTATGTTAAACTCATAGATGTGGTAGGCAGCCTTCATCCGGCTTTTGCAAACTACGACCATAACAACACTATAATTAATGACCCATGGCCTACTCCCTTCCCTCAAGGCGGCTTTGACTTGGATGCCGTTGGCGTAATACACACGACGGCAACAAGCATAACAAATTCAGAAGAGAACTACAGCCTGTCTATTTGGCCGAATCCGGTTAATGCGGGGAGTCACATTAATTTTTCGAAGGATATAAAAACAGAAAATATTAACCTGTGGGACGCCATAGGGACAGCGTATCCCATACAGATAGAGGCTTCAGGTCAAATGAAAATCCCGGATGTATTATCCCCCGGTTTGTATCAGGTTCAAATTGCCGGCTTTTCACCCTTACTATTGATTATTCAATGAAGTACATTGGTATATATTCAGTTTTATTCTTCTTAATTGCCTGCGTAAAACCACCCGAAACACCGCAACCTAAGCCTATGCCGGTATCGGAATGGGGCGCATACGTACTCAATGAGGGAAATTTTCAATGGGGAAATGCCAGTGTAGATTATATTGATTTTAATACCAATCAAATCAGTTCGGATGTTTTCAAAACCCAAAATGGCAAGGGAATTGGGGATGTCCTGCAATCCGCTTCCGTCATTGATGACAAAATTTGGTTTGTAATTAATAATTCCCGAAGTATAGAAATTGTCGATAAAAGAACCTGTCAGTCGATTCAAAAAATTACGGATTTACAATCCCCAAGATATGCATTGGCAATAGGTGGTGACCGGGTTTTGGTAAGCGACTTATATGCCAATGGCCTACATGTTATTTCTCAATCCGCTTTTACAAAACTAGATTTTATTCCTCTGCCCGGATGGTCGGAGAAAATGCTATTGGATACCGATGGCATTTGGGTAACAAATGTAAAGCGCTCATTTGTGTATCTGCTCCATCCCACTACACTAGCCATGATGGATAGTATAGAAGCCGGATATGGTAATCAGGATATTGTAAAAGATTCGACCGGCAACATCTGGGTTTTAGCCTCCGGTGATGAGAATGCCAATATTCCGGGAAAAATAACCTGCTATCATGCGAAGACCAAAAACATAATCCGACAACTGCCTTTCTCAAAATCGGGTGGTAAAAACCTTCGGCTTTCGCCGGATGGTAAAGAAATATATTATTTATTTGAAGGGGGCGTATGGAAAATAACTTCTGATAAAACCGCACTATCCCCTACTCCTTTTATTGCTAGTACTGAGGGAAGTTTGTTCTATGGGTTAAATATTCACCCCGTATCCGGTCATATTTTTATTACTGATGCAAAAGATTATGTAAGCAAAGGCAGAATATTGGAATATAGTCCGGATGGACAATTTATTCGGGAATATTCAGCCGGCATCATTCCGAATAGTCTGGTATTTATTCAACCCGATTAAGTCGTTTAGGCTCGAAAGCATCATTTGATTTTAACTTCCGCTTGGTGCAAGCCTAAATTGAAAAACTCAAATGCACAAAGACTTAAAATTATTATTTAGGTTTAATCATCATTTTTCCCTGAATATCCTGAATTTGCATCTCCAGATTTTTATTCCGTTCAATCGTTAAATTGGAAATGGACAATCCAATTTGATATAGCGTGGTAGAAGACTGAATTCGAATTTCTTCGGTTCGAGATTTATTGGGATTTCCCCATTTTAATGCCCAGGTTTCTAAAGAATCGCTAAGAGAGAATTCCGTTAAGTCCCCATTAGGATCTTCAAAATGCAGGGCATTTCTTTTGGGTAAATAATATAGTTTAACCGGAAATTCGCCTACATAAATCTCTTGCTTTTCAACATCGGATTCATTGTACACGCTATGGTTAAAGTCGGTCAGCATATCATATCCCGAAATATGAATAGCAGTCCCATTCCCATTAATATGGATAACTGAATTTTTAAGATTCTGAAAACCATCCTCATATCCACTACCCGGATAATCTCCGATTTTTTCCATAAAGGCAGAAACGAAGATATTTCCATTACTGGCATCATAGCCTTCATTTTTTAAACTGTCTATTAATGTTTCGGGCAAATATTCAGACATCCAGGTAGAATCTTTATTTTGATTAAGAAAATTTAACTTATCTGCGATTTCTTGTAAATCCTCTGTTGAAATTTTTACTTCAGGGATACACACCTTCCCTTCACAGATGGCATTATTTGTTAAAAGTATTTCCTGCAATCGGTGTTTCTGATTTCGAATGGATACCTCAATTAAATTTAAAGGCCCGGACATTGCACCAAAAAAACAGACAAACGCCAGAGAAATTGGCACATAAATAATTCGGTTAAATCCTTTCCAAATATAAAATACCGCAATCAATATAATCCAGGCCGTGGTCATTGCAAGAATATATCGATTAGGCGTTATTCCATATTGACTAATTTGCTTTCCAATCGTAATAAATAATAATACACTTAGGGGCAATAGAAGGGGCAGGTAATATCTATTAAATTGAAATATCCAGTTTTTTTCAGATTGATTTCGAATTGGCCAGATTAATAATAAAGCCAGGATTCCGGAAATAGAGAATCCCAACACAAGATAGCCCATCCAGGTGAGTGGCCATTCTTGTTGAATCATAACTTTACCTGCATAGAGATATAAAATAATCAGGTAAACCAAAACCAATGGAATTAGAACATATCCGGAAAATATTTTTAGTCCTTTAGGATAATCCTGGTCTTCTTCTAACGCTTTCCAATTATTGGGCAGTCCGGTTAAGAAAAACC
>CANHCC010000178.1 GCA_947459115.1 Bacteroidota bacterium
ACGGGATTTTACGCGGGTAATTATCACCCACTCACCATGCTGAGTCTGGCTTTAGAACATAAATTATACGCGCTTAATCCTATCGGATATCATCGCACCAATATAATTCTGCATGTATTTAATTCAGTATTGGTCTTTTTTTTCTTTCGTCAACTTTCCATAAAACAGAACCTTGCGATAATCTTTGCATTGGTATTTTCCCTCCACCCTTTAAGGGTTGAATCCGTTGCCTGGGTAGCAGAACGCAAAGATGTTTTATATGTGGCGTTTTGGCTTCTTTCAGCTATGGCCTGGTTGAAATATAAAACTCAACACCAGACGCTTTGGTTATTTCTCTCCCTCCTTATGTTTGTGTTGGCGTGCTTGAGCAAAGCTATGGCTGTCAGTTTGGTTCCGGTAATTATTTTATTGGAATACTATCAACAGAGAAGCTTGAAGATTCAGAATTGGCTGCCGCTTATTCCTTTTCTGATTCTTGCATTGGCAACCGGTATTCTGGCTATTTATGCTCAGGGAGATGCAGTTGGTATGAAAGGCGGAACTTCCATAATGGACAGAATCGTATTTGTAAATTATGGCCTTTGGTTTTATATCTGGAAAACGGTTTTACCGATTTCTTTATCTGCTTTTTATCCTTATCCAGATGAAATCCCTATGCTATGGTATGGCTTGATTCCTGCCACCATTGTGTCGGCTGTCTTCATTTATAAGCGCGGCAATCGGTTATTAAAATCTGGCCTGATTCTTTATGTATTGGTTTTACTCCCTGTACTACAAATCTTACCTGTTGGACAAGCATTGGTTGCGGACCGATATAGTTATTTACCTGTACTTGGTCTTATGCTTATGGTTGCCTCTGCTCTAGTGCATTTACCCGATACCATCGCGGGAATGGAAAAGGATAAGTGGATAATTCCGGGGTTAACAATTCTTCTGATGTTTTTTGCCTGGCAAACAGCAGGTAGGATTTCTGTTTGGAAAAACAGTATCACCCTTTATGAAGATACCTTATTAAAGTATCCCGGTTATAGTACGGGATATGTAAATTATGGAAATGCCCTAAGGGATAAAGGGGAATGGGACAAAGCAGAACGCGCTTATTTATTAGGGGTATATTCGGATCCCCAAAATGATCTGCCATGGAATAATCTTGGGATTTTGGCTTCATTTAGGAAACAACCCCAGAAGGCGGTGTATTATTACGAAAAGGCAGCGGCATTAAAACCAGAATATCCGGTAAATTATTACAACATTGCCACCGTCTGGTTTAATCAGGGTAACCCCAACAAGGCGATTCCCGCGATAGAACGGGCATTGCAGGCCGATTCTCTTTACCCGGAAGCGTTGCATTTATATGGTGTACTATTGCAACAACTTCAACGCTTTCCGGAATCTGAGTCCTGGCTATTGAAGGCAACTAAAGTAAAATCTGATGACCCACAAATTTTGAACGATTTAGGTACAACCTATTTTTATCAAAGAAAAACGATTGAGGCTGAATCAATCTTTAGAAAATCCATCCAGGTAAATCAGGATTCAAATCCGAATGCATACAATAATCTTGGGTTTGTTTTATTTAACACGGGTCGTCAGCAAGAGGCAATTCAGATGTATCGAAAAGCGGCAGCCCAAGGTCACCCGGAAGCAGCGGCTTACCTAAGACAAATAGGACAATAGAGATTCTTGTTTTAATTGCTCTGAATCAAACGCTCTGGCGTTTTGGTTTCATTTAATATTGGCAGAGGAGTATGTGGCACAAATTTTAACCTACTGATATGGATTCTTTTTAAACCTTTTTTGGATTCCACCGTTCATCCCGGACTAACATCGGTAATCCCCGGGATTTGACTATTTTTACACACATTTTATACACGCCAAGCCTGTATGCTCGACTTTATTTCTAAACTCTTCGGATCCAAAAAAGACAAGGATGTCCGGGAATTGCAACCCCTCGTTCGCAAAATCAATGAATACTATGATACTTATCAAAAGTTATCAGATGATGAATTGAGAGGAAAAACGCTTGAGTTTAAAAACCGAATTAATGAGTATCTTAAAGATATAAACTCTGAAATTCAGGAGGTTAAAGATCAATTAGCCACATTAGAGGGATCTGAAGAAACCGATGAAAAAGAAAGACTTTTTGAGCAATCAGATAAACTCCGGAAAGTCCGAAATAAAACATTAGAAGAAATTCTTCTGGAAATCCTTCCCGAAGCGTTTGCAGTAGTAAAAGAAACTGCCCGTCGCTGGTCCGAAAATAAACGCCTGAAAGTAAAGGCTACTCAAATGGACCGTGACCTTTCGGTTACGAATCCCAATATTACAATTGAAGGAGACATGGCTATTTGGTCCAATACCTGGGTGGCTGCCGGAGCAGAAATCGAATGGAACATGGTACATTACGATGTTCAGTTGATTGGGGGCATAGTTTTACATCAGGGAAAAATTTCAGAAATGGCTACTGGAGAAGGAAAGACCCTGGTTTCAACGCTCCCTGCCTATCTCAATGCCTTGCCTGGTACGGGTGTACATGTCGTAACCGTAAATGATTACCTTGCAAAACGAGATTCCGAATGGAATGGGCCGCTTTTTCAGTTCCATGGCATTACCGTGGATTGCATCGATAAGCATGACCCCAACTCCGATGACCGAAGACAAGCCTATCAGGCAGATATCACCTACGGAACCAATAATGAGTTTGGATTTGATTACCTAAGGGACAACATGGTAACGCATCCGGAGTATCTGGTTCAGAGACCCCACCATTATGCCATTATAGATGAGGTGGATTCTGTTTTGGTAGATGAAGCCCGAACACCTTTGATTATTTCTGGTCCGGTACCCCAGGGAGAGAAACACGAATTTCACCTTTGGAAACCCAGAATCGAAAAACTTGTTTCAGAGCAAAAGAAATTGACCAATGCCCTGCTTAATGAGGCCAAACGCCTGATTGAATCCGGGGATACCGAAAAAGGGGGACTTGCCTTGTTCAGAGCCTTTAAAGGCCTTCCCAAGTCTAAGCCATTGATCAAATATCTGAGTGAAACAGGTATCAAATCCATCATGCAAAAGACCGAAGGCTTTTACATGCAGGACAATTCCAAAAACATGCATATCGTAGATGATGCGCTTTATTTCACCATAGATGAAAAGAGCAATCAGATTGATATGACCGATAAAGGGCGAGAGCTCATTACGCAATCCGGTGAAGATCCGGAATTGTTCGTCTTGCCTGACATTACTACCATATTGTCTGAAATAGAAGGTAATACAGCCTTATCCGAAGAAGATAAACTCAAGCAGAAAGATGAGGTTTCTCGTCAATATGCCGAAAAATCAGAAAGACTGCATTCCATTCAACAACTGTTGAAGGCATACACGCTTTTTGAAAAAGATGTGGAATACATTGTGCAGGAAGGCAAGGTTAATATTGTGGATGAGCAAACGGGTCGTGTGCTGAGTGGCAGGCGCTACTCCGATGGCTTGCACCAAGCCATTGAGGCCAAGGAAAATGTGAAAGTGGAGGCCGCAACCCAGACTTTTGCTACCGTAACCCTCCAAAATTATTTCCGGATGTACCATAAGTTATCCGGTATGACAGGAACAGCTGAAACTGAAGCAGCGGAGTTTTATCAGATTTATAAACTGGATGTGGTGGTGATTCCAACCCACCGCCCCATTGTGCGTAAGGATGCGGATGATTTAGTTTACAAGACGAAAAAAGAAAAATACGATGCGGTCATTCAGGAAATCGTCAAACTTTCCGGAGAAAATCGTCCGGTTTTAGTCGGGACAACTTCTGTGGAGGTTTCAGAATTGCTGAGTCGCATGCTGAAGCTCCGTAATATCCGTCACAATGTCCTGAATGCTAAATTCCATCAAAGAGAGGCAGAGATTGTGGCAGAAGCAGGAAAAGCTGGAACAGTAACCATAGCGACCAATATGGCCGGCCGAGGTACCGATATTAAACTTGGTCCCGGTGTAAAGGATGCTGGAGGGCTTGCCATTATTGGTACAGAGAGACACGATTCCAGACGCGTTGATAGACAGCTCAGGGGAAGGTCCGGTCGTCAGGGAGATCCGGGCTCTTCTCAATTCTTCGTATCTCTGGAGGATGATTTGATGCGTCTGTTTGGATCTGAAAGGATATCCAAATGGATGGATCGTATGGGCCTGAAAGAAGGCGAGGTTATTCAAAGCTCTCTTATTTCTAAGACCATTACCAATGCCCAGAAAAAAGTAGAAGAAAATAACTTCGGCATGCGTAAGCGCCTGTTGGAATATGACGATGTCATGAATTCTCAGCGGGAGGTTATTTATCGTCGCAGAAGAAATGCCCTTTTCGGAGATAAGATTAAGATAGATTTGGACAATATGCTCTATGATTTTTGCCAGACATTGGTAGAGCGTTGGCATAATATGTCCGATTCTGAAGGGTTGAGAATGGAATGTATTCGCCACCTCGCCATTGACCCTAAAATCTCGGATCGTCAGATGGCGGACATGAACGAAGGGGATTTGACTTTAAAGATTTATGAAGAGGCCCGCAAATACTATCACCGTAAGAAGACGGAAATGGCAGCTAAAACGCTGGAGGGTTTCCGTCGTCTGAAAGAGGAACATCCTCAGGTAAATTTTGTTGATATTCGTTTTTCAGACGGAACCAGGACGCTGAGACTTATGCTGGAAATGGATAAGGTGATTCAAAGCCAGGGGATGGAAGTGGTAGATAATTTTGAAAAGAATGTTTCTCTGGCAGTCATTGACGACAAATGGAAAAATCATTTGCGGGAAATGGATGATTTGAGACAATCGGTTCAAAATGCGGTATATGAGCAGAAGGATCCTTTGTTGGTTTATAAGTTCGAAGCGTTTGAGTTATTTCAGCAGATGCTAAGAGAAGTAAATCTTCAGGTCATATCCTTTATCTTCAAAGGTGAGATTGCTTCAGCTGATGAGAAAGCAGTTGCGAAACCACCGGTAGTGAGAGATGACTTCTCCAAACTCAAAGCCCGCCATGATGAGGCAAGCAGAGCACTTCCCGAGCCGGGAGGACCTGAGGCTGCTCCCGCTCAGGAAGAAGCAAAAAAAGAACCTGTTCGTGTAGGACCTAAAATTGGTCCGAATGATCCCTGTCCATGTGGCAGTGGCAAGAAATTTAAAAAATGTCACGGCAATGCAGCTTAAGACTCTTGCAATACTGCTCCTGTTTGCTTCTCTATGGATTTCCTGTTCCAGTGAAAAAAATAAAGCAAAACAATTCAACGACAATTTGATTATTTATCAGGTGCGCCTGATGGAAAATCTGGAGAAGATTAATGATTTGGTGCTAGCAGGAAAAAAAGATTCTTTGCCCAATCAACTTCAAGAGACTCATGCCTGGGTAAAAGCCTCTATTCCTGAAGTTAAAGCTATCGAACCCTATGTCGGCGGAGAAGTAATGAAAGAAAAAGTCCTGGAATTGTTGGCGTTTTATGATGAGCTCTTTACCAATGATTACCCGGAGTATATACAACTGCTACAATCGGATACGGTTGCGGAAGATCGTTTGAAAACGGTCTTGATGCAGATTCAGTTTCGCGAGCTTCAGGCCATACAATTAGA
>CANHCC010000179.1 GCA_947459115.1 Bacteroidota bacterium
AATTTCCTGACTATGACACGGCTGTAGTGTACACGGACGAATGGATAGAAATTTGGCAGTCCTACTTGGACGAACAATCCTAAACTAATATCAGGAACACTATTTGGACAAACAATAACTATTGATAACACGAAGTTTTGCGGCGGTCATATTTACATGGTGCGTATGCTGCTGTTGTGTGTAAAAGATGTGTGGTTTCTTGTATCATGTACAAATCCAAAAACGATTGCATATCTGCTAACCGATTAACAAATTATATGAATTGAAGGTGTTGTAAGGGCCGAGTGTGTAGGCTTTTTCTTGAATACCGCTGATTTTAAAACATACTCACGATTCCAAAATGGACCCTTGGTCTCGAAGGGGAAAATTTAATATCCCCTACTTGTCCTGTTGCAAATGTAAGATTTAAAATGCCTGCACGCGTTTCAAAGTTAATTCCTGTGCCGATTCCTGCAGGATTTAGGGTTTGTATAAAACCCGGTTCCCGTAATTCTAATCTGGCCTGGTCATAGAAGGCAAATAAATTGGAGTTCTCATCTAATAAAAAACGATATTCCAGAGTAAATACTGAATAATATCTGGCAAAAAATTGATTCTCATTAAAGCCCCTTAAGGTTCTCGCTCCGCCAATTTGTAGCAGTTCGTTTCGGAAGTATTGCACTTGATCCATTCGGAAGGAACGATTTCCAATCAGCACCACATGGCGTTTAAAGGGGGATAGAAACCATTGCATTTCAAATTGAATTTCACGGGAAGGATAGGTCAAGCGAATGGAAGTATAATCCAAAGAATCTAAACCCGGATTTTGACGGATATTTCTTTGACCCGCTCCGGCATCGAATTTAAGAATTAATCCTTTGGAGGGGTTTATTCGGTAATCTAGTTTTTCATATTCGATTCCAAATCCAAAGGTGCCCTCTTGACTATCTAAGACCGGAGGGATTAATTTAGAGTTTTTCCATGGCGTCGTGTTTAAAATGACGGAGGTTTTATTCCGGTACCAGCCTTTAATTTGTACTTTTGGACTTAACATCCAGTAGGGTGTAAGTTTGAAAAATCGGTTTAGAAATGTAGAATCTTGTTTAAATAGATTTAATTCTGTTTCTGCTTTTAGGGGCAAATTAAAAAGCCAGGGTTGTTGATATTTTAAGGCTAATCTTTGGGATTGAGATGGCAATTGCTCAAATTTAAAAGAGATTATTTCTCCTGATGCAAATGGACTTACCAGCATAAAATCCAATAAGCCGGTTAGCTGCATTTTTGCGGTATTCTCTGTAGGCGGCAGCAAACCAATAAGGCCATCAAAACGACTCGCTTTACGGGATTGCATGTTTAACAATAATTTTACTTTCCCATCGTCTGAAAATAATTCTTGGACAGGTTTTGCCTGTTGATAGTAAATAGAATTATTTAAAATGCCGGGAATATCTTTTATTTCCTGATATCGATAGATATCTCCTGAATGCATACGAATCATATTTTCCACAAACCGTGGTTTCTCCCTTATCCTTCCTTCCAGAAGGATGCTATCAATTTTATATAATAAGCCGGAATTAAATTTATAATTAAAGCCAATCTGAGTAATTTGTCGATTGGTATCTGCTTTAATATAGATTTCTTGTTGAGAGAGGGAAGCAAATGGATAGCCCTGATTTTGATAATAATTTAATATGGCGGAAAATCTTCTTTCTGTCTCTATTCTTGAATAAATCGCTTTTTTTCGCCTTAAGGTCGAAAATCCGGAATTCTGCCATGCCTCCTGGGATATACCCGAAATTTCTACTTCTGAATATTTAAATTGCCATCCTTTATAAATGGAGATATGAGGCGTGTCTGCTATAGAATAAAATGTATCAACTCTGGCGCCGGCATATCCTTTGGATTTAAGGTGTTCAAGGAGTTTTGTAGTTCTTTGATTTAAGCCAACGGTATCGGGGAAGTGTAAGAGTTTTTTGGTGTATTGTTTTTGAATTCTGACCGGAATATCTGTCTCCCACTGAAGATAGTTCCATAAATACTTTTGGTTGGTATTGGTTTGAGAAACAGAATCCGTATGTTGTCCGAAAGATAATTCAGGTGTGAGGACTGAGGTACATAATAGGATTAAAGCGAATAGGGATTTATTGAATATTTGACGATTTAGACTATGGATTAAGTCTGTGCCTGGTTTTATTGATATGGATTTAATGAGATGCAATAACAGGCATTTTAATGGGAGATAATAAAGGTTTTAGTGTTTCCGAAATTAATTGTGTGGAAATTTATTTTTCCATGTTTTTAAGATATCCGGTTCCACCAAATAGGCCTACTTGTCTTTTGATATGTTGTTTCCTGGAATTGACATAACCCGATGGTTTTGCGGCATTCATTTCAAGGGGATTGGGCAGAACTGCTGTAATGGCGGCTGCTTGATCTAAGGAGAGTTTTTTAGCAGTGGTTTTAAAATGTTTTTTAGCAGCGGCCTCAGCGCCAAAGCATAATCTCCCAGTTTCCGCAATATTCATATAGACCTCCAGGATGCGTTTTTTGCTCCAGGCAATTTCAATGAGAATTGTAAACCAGGCTTCAAATGCTTTACGCACATAACTTCTTCCCGGCCATAAGAATAAATTTTTAGCGACTTGTTGCGTAATGGTACTGGCGCCTCGCATGTGTTTACTTTTTTTATTGTGCTCAACGGCTTTTTCCATGGCTTTTAAATCGAAGCCAAAATGTTCGAGGAACAATTGGTCTTCTGAGGCAATCATGGCGATAGCTAGATTTGGGGAAATATCCTCGTAAGCGCGCCACTGATACCGAAGTTCTGTGTCTTTTTCAGACGAAAAGACGGCCTCCGTTTTACGAATAAGCATCAGCCAGGTAAAGGGCACGGGCATCCACTTAAAAATAAGGACCCCCAGTACGGATGCAAGGATGAATCCGGCAACAATTTTCCAAAGCCAGGTTAAGAGTCTTTTTATCATTTGGAATTCTATATTACACAAAATCCCCGGAAAGGCCTTCATTCAGACACTTCCGGGGATTCGCTTGTATCAAATATTACTTAGAGTTTTCGATTTTGAGTAATTCTACCTCAAAAACCAAAGTAGCATCCGGCCCAATGATTTCGCCAGTACCGTTCGGGCCATAGCCTAATTCTGAAGGAATCACTACTTCCCACTTATCGCCTTCTTTCATGTTTTGTAATGCAATCTGCCAGCCTTTAATTACTCCGTTTACAGGGAATTTCACGGGCTCTCCTCTTTTAAAGGAACTATCAAATTCCTGACCATCAACTAGACGGCCCAGATAGTGCACTGATACCACATCTGTTTCTTTGGGTGTTTTGCCACTTCCGGATTTAATGACTTTGTATAAAATCCCGCCCTCTAATTTTTTGACGCCGGCTTGTTTTTCAAATTCAGCCCGGAAATTTTCTCCATTCAATTTGTTTTGTTCGGATTTAACTGCATTTTCCTGCTGTCTTTTTTCCATATCTCTTTGATTGAGCTTTTGGTTTAGAGCCATCAGAATATCGCGGGATTGTTCAGGGGTTAAGAAGCCGGTGGAATCCATGGCCGCCTGAAGACCTGCTGCCACCATCATGGGGTTTATCTCCAGACTTTGTGTCCTGAAACTGTTGCCTATGTTCGCACCGAGGGCATAGGAGATAGAATCAGTCTCTGTTTTTAAGTCCTCCGCTGCTACCGTCGGAACTTTGTTTTGGCAGGCGGAGAGTACCCATAAGCTGAGTAGGCCTGAAAAGAGAATAAGTTTTGTGTTCATGTGTGTAAAATTTGCGAGGCGAAATTACGCCATTTTTGTAAATATAACAGGTTCTCTCTTATTCCCTCTTTATCTAAAATCTGCTTATTCCCCATAAGAGAGGCTAGAATTCCCTAATTTTGCACTTCATTTTTTTATCACATCATGGTTACGGTTTCTAATCTTTCCCTGCGTTATGGCAAAAGAGTCCTCTTTGAGGAGGTCAATCTTAAGTTTACCCCCGGGAACTGCTACGGCGTTATCGGAGCCAATGGCGCCGGAAAATCGACTTTTATGAAGATCATTTCCGGAGAAATTGAACCGACCACCGGACAGGTCTCGATTGATAAAGGCGCAAGGATGGCTGTCCTCAAGCAGAATCACTTCGAGTTTGATGAAGTGCCTGTTTTGGAAACGGTTCTTAGAGGCCATCAAAAACTCTGGGCCATCATGCAGGAAAAAGATGCCCTCTATGCCAAAGCGGATTTTACAGATGCCGACGGGGAAAGAGCGGCTCAGCTGGAGTCGGATTTCGCTGAAATGAATGGGTGGAACGCCGAAAGTGATGCGGCTTCCCTTTTGAGTGGTCTCGGCATTTCTGAAAGCGAACATTATAAACTCCTGGGCGAACTTTCCGGTCCTGAAAAGGTGAAAGTCCTCCTGGCTCAGGCCCTCTTTGGGGATCCGGATATTCTCCTCCTGGATGAGCCAACCAATGATTTGGATGTGCAAACCATTGCCTGGCTGGAAAATTTTCTCGCCGATTTTAAGAATACGGTTATTGTCGTCTCCCACGACCGACATTTCCTCGATGCGGTCTGTACCCATGTGGCAGATATCGATTTTGGGAAGATTCAGATTTTTACTGGTAACTATTCTTTCTGGTATGAATCCAGTCAGTTGGCCCTTCGCCAAAAAATGGACCAGAACAAAAAGATGGAGGACAAAAAGAAGGAATTGCTTGAATTTATTGCCCGCTTTTCTGCTAATGCCTCAAAATCCAAGCAGGCCACCAGTCGTAAAAAGGCCTTGGATAAATTGAATATTGAAGACATTAAGCCCTCCAGCAGAAAGTATCCGGCCATCATCATTAAGCCGGAGCGCGAAGCTGGCGATCAGATACTATCTGTCGAAAATATATCTTCAGATTTGGAAGGGGAAACGCTTTTCTCTCAGGTTAGTTTTTCTATCAACAAAGGCGATAAAATTGCCTTCCTTGCAGATGACCAGTTAGCGGTCAGTACTCTGTTTAAAATTTTGGCAGGGGAATACATCACCAACACCGGTGGCTTTAAATGGGGCGTCACTATACGGCATGCCTATCTCCCAAATGAAAATGCAGAATACTTTACCAGTGATCTGAATTTGATTGATTGGCTAAGACAATATTCCGAGGATAAAGATGAAACTTTTATTCGGGGATTTCTTGGGAAAATGTTGTTCTCCGGAGAAGAAACATTAAAGAAAACGACGGTGCTTTCCGGAGGGGAAAAAGTGCGGTGCATGATTTCTCGTATGATGCTGACTGCACCCAATCTTCTTATCCTTGATGAACCTACCAATCACCTGGACCTTGAATCCATTACGGCTTTCAATAATGCCTTGATAGATTTTAAAGGTACCGTCCTGTTTACCTCTCATGACCATACCTTTGTGCAAACCGTAGCCAATCGTATCATCGAATTGTTTCCTAACGGATGCATTGATCGGCAAATGACCTACGACGAATATCTGGAACATCCACAGGTTCAGGAATTGCGTCATAAATTGCGTGGGGGACGGTAGAGACAGGGCATTGAGTAGAGACAGGGCATTGAGTAGAGACAGGGCATGCAGTAGAGACAGGGCATGCCCTGTCTCTA
>CANHCC010000180.1 GCA_947459115.1 Bacteroidota bacterium
AGTAACTTACCCCCACCTTCTGGGTAAGTAACTTACCCCCACCTTCCTGGTAAGTAACTTACCCCCACCTCCCCGGGTAAGTAACTTACCAACCATATTTTTCTTAATTTTACCTCAGGGAAATCCTGCCAATTGTTTTATAAAGTTTTGATAGCCTTTGTTTTGTAAAGCCAGGTGTAAATCTTAAATGCTCGAAGCCAGAAATTTATTCAAAAAGTATAAAGAAAGAACGGTTGTCAATGATGTTTCTGTTGAAGTTAAACAGGGCGAAATTGTCGGCCTGCTTGGCCCTAATGGTGCCGGAAAAACTACTACTTTTTACATGGTTGTTGGATTAATCCGTCCCAATTCCGGGAACATTTATCTCAATGGGAAAGATATCACCGATTATCCGATGTACCGCCGGGCTCAACTCGGTATTGGATACCTGGCTCAGGAGGCTTCTGTCTTCCGAAAACTATCTGTGGAAGACAATATTCTCTCCATCCTGGAAATGGTAAGTCCGCTTCCAAAGAAAGCACAAAAAGAAAAAGCCGAGCAATTATTGGAGGAGTTCTCCCTCACCCATGTTCGTAAAAATATGGGCATCGTTCTCTCCGGTGGTGAACGCCGCAGAACGGAAATTGCCCGAGCACTCGCCGTTGATCCGGCTTTTATTTTATTGGATGAACCCTTCGCCGGGGTGGACCCCATTGCCGTTGAAGAAATTCAGTCCATTGTGGCTAAACTCGTCAACCGAAATATCGGCGTCTTGATTACTGACCACAATGTGCATGAAACGCTAAGCATTACCAACCGGGCTTACCTTCTTTTTGAAGGGGCCATTCTTAAAGCCGGTACAGCTGAAGAATTGGCCGCGGATGAAAGAGTGCGGAAAGTGTATCTCGGCGCCAACTTCCAATTGAAACGCTAACGCTTCAGGCTATGCGGCAGTTCTTCCTGTCTTCATTTATGAAACTCCGTCTGCCTCGCCTTAAGCGAATGCAGCACTATCCGGTGGAAACGCAGCAACTCTGGTTTGAGACCCTGATTCGTACCGCCGCAAAAACCGAGTGGGGGCAAACCCATTTCTACAATCAAATTCGTACCCCTCAGGATTTTGCCCGACAAGTTCCGGTGCAACCTTATGAGGAATTTTATCCCTGGATTGAGAAGTGTCTTCAGGGTAATGCCTCCGTCCTTTGGCCGGGGAAATATCAATGGTTCGCTAAATCCTCCGGTACCACCAACGATAAAAGCAAGTTCATTCCGGTATCCCCGGAAGCTTTTCAGGACAATCATTTCAAGGCCGGCAAGGACTTGTTTGCCTCCTACTTCGAAACCAATCCCTACAGCCGTATGGCCAATGGATTAAACCTCGTCATTGGGGGGAGTCATGAAGTCAATCGCCTCAACAGTGGTTCCCGCTCTGGGGACCTTAGTGCCTTGTTACTGGAAAATTTGCCCGCCCTATATGCCCACTATAGAACGCCTCCCAAGGAAATCTCCTTGATGGGGGAGTGGGAGAAAAAATTGGAACGCATGGCCGAAATCGTGATTCGTCAGGATATACGCGCTATGACAGGGGTGCCAACCTGGTTGCTGGTGTTGTTTGAGCGCCTGTTCGAAATGAAACAGTTGGAGGACAAAAACCTGCTACATATATGGCCCAACCTGGAGGTTTTCTTTCATGGGGCAGTAGCGTTTGGCCCCTATCGGGAAATCTTCCGAAAGCTTATTCCTGGTGATCGCATGCAATACCGGGAAACTTACAACGCCTCTGAAGGGTTCTTCGCTTTTCAGGATCAGAAAGATTCTGAGGACTTATTGCTCCTCTTAGACCATGGGATCTATTATGAGTTTATTCCCATGGATCAATGGGGAAATACACATGCAAATGCGATAGGAATTGGGGATGTTCAACTGAATACCAATTACGCTTTAGTTATTTCAACCAATTCAGGTTTATGGCGCTATGTTATAGGAGATACCATCAAATTTACTTCTTTATCGCCTTACCGGATTCGGATTACGGGTCGAACCAAACATTTTATTAATGCATTTGGTGAAGAATTGATTGTGGACAATGCAGAGGTCGGGCTTCAGGAAGCCTGCCGACAGACCGGTGCCATGATTTCCGATTATACTGCTGCTCCGGTGTTTCTGGAAGGTAAAAATCAGGGGCTTCATGAATGGGTCATCGAGTTCTCCATCCCTCCGGAAGATTCAGATAAATTCATTCAAGTCCTCGATGAAAAATTGCAGAAAATCAACTCCGATTATGCAGCGAAACGATACCAAAATATGGCCATGCAAATGCCTAGGTTGCACATCGCACGCACCGGTACTTTCTACCAATGGATGAAAGATCGGGGAAAATTGGGCGGCCAGAATAAAGTCCCCAGGCTCAGCAATACCAGAGAATACATCGAGACCATTCTGCCCCTCCTGTGAAGGCTATTTATCAATCCATACGCTCCAAGGATTTTTTTATCATACTGAGTCTGATGATTCTATCTAAGGCTGCTTATGGCTATATCTATGGGGTTTACATTTCCCCGCATTCTGACACCTGGTTTACAGGTTGGGATGCCCTAAGTCCCCCCTTATATCCTTGGTTGCTCCGTAGCGTGATTTCAGATGAGGTCAGCTTATGGATATGGATCGGGTTTCAGATTTTATTTTATTCCTTCGCTTTCACTTTGCTTGCCGTAACGGTTTTAAATTCCAGAAGGCTGCTTTTCGTCTTTGCCTGCTTTGCCTGTTTAGATCCCAATACCGCCCATTTTGCCTTTGCTCTGTCGCCGGAGATTCTCTTTCTTTCATTTACGGCTTTGAGTCTTGCCCTTTTTCATCATTACCTTCGAACGCCCTCTCCCGAATTATTAAGTTTATTTATTTTCTTTACGGCCCTCGCTTTTCTGGTTCACTTCCAGGCTTTGATACTTCCATTTGGTTGCCTGATCTATTTGTTGTTCTTTCCTCTACATCGCCGCTATTTCTGGAAAACAGCCCTGATTTTTGTTTTCGGATTTCAATTGGTTTTATTTCCTGTTCGACTCGTTAATAAGCAGCATTATGATACCTGGAGAATCAATGCCCTTACAGGATATAGCCTGTGGAATAATGCCAGCATCTTGTATTGTAATTCCATCTTGCGCGTGAATCCTCGCAATGAATTTGAAACCTTTATCGCTTATAAACCCTGTGGAGATTATACTCAGGAAAAATCCCTTCAGGGATGGCATATTGCCAATGCCGCTTCCTCCCTTCAGCAATTTGTAAGAAAACATAAAATTGCAGGTGCTGAGCTCATCTATTTTTCCGATAATCTGTTTCGGAGTGCCCTTTCCATTATCATTCAGCATCCGCTGGATTATCTGAATCGTTTTGTATTACCCAATATTCAACAGGTATTTTTATTTGATGAGATAAGGGAGTCGGTTCCGCTTACCGACAAATATCGGGGTAAATCCATCCTGGGTAATATCACCCCGGCCTACATGTATTTCAACCGTTATCTTGCCTGGATCATGGGCGGGCTCATGGTGTTTAATCTCTTGTTTCAAGCATATTACCATCGTTCCCTTGGGTTTCTGTCTATTTTAAATCTGGGCTATTTTTTGACCGTTTCTTTAATGGGGCCTGTACGGTGTGGGGATTTTCTCGTGATTACCCCTTTTATATTGTTTAATGTCGTTTTTTTGTGGGATAAATTGTTTTACCGGAATACCTATTTCCGTTTTGCTTACCGAGGATTATGAAAAAAATATTGCTTTATTTATTGCTCTTCCCTGTACTTTCTGCTGTTGCGCAAAAAAATCAGGAAAGTCCTAAAAAAGAGAAATCTAAATCCTCTGATACCGGCATGTTCAAAGGGTATATTGTGATTCAAAAAGGGGATACCATCTACGGGAAGTTTAAAGATAAAAGAGCCACTTTTGGCTTTGACAACGATTACATTGAAATGAGTCATCCCGATTTATTTCACAAGTATGTCTTGTTTACGAGTTCATCGGCTTCGAGACCTAAGAAATATGAACCTGCCGATATTAAAGGATTTCGCATCAATCAGGAGTCTTACTATACCACTATTTCCGAGGGATCTAAAGGCAAGAATGCCATTTTTGCAAGACCTTTGGCGGATGGCGTTATAGCCTTATACGCCCGTCGCATGCCGACCACTCGACTGCCTCAGGAGTTTTATCTGAAGAAAGGCTTTGAAATGGTGACGATACGGGGAGAAGGCGCCAACGAAAAACTCGCCATCTTCTTTGAAGACCATGAAGAATTACATACCAAAATCACCAATGGAGATTTTGCCGCCACCCCGGAAGAAATGCTCATCATGGTTAGAACCTATAACGATTGGTTCGAGCAGCAAAAAGGAAAACGATAAATTAAAACCTGAACCCAAGCCTGTATAAATGATGAATATAATAAATAAATTTATAAATAACCCCTTGAAGTTCGATTTCCCTAAAGGCGGGTGGATTTTATTCGTCCTGTTGGGCTTAGGCCTGAATGCTTGCGAGAAGATCCAGGATAAAGAATATCGTGTCGGCAAAGATGTGGTATTCTATGATGGATCCATTCAGGAAACTATGGTACAGAAACTGGCGGAATTTTTGAAGCGGGACGGATATTTGGATGATTCAGGTCTGAGGGTTCGGTTGTTTTCTGAGGCGGATTCTTTCGTCTTTCAACTGGTGGCAGATACCACGGCTTTAAGCGATACCGCCTATCATGAATTGGTTCGGGAATACACTGCTACCCTGTGTCGGGAAGTCTTTGGCGGTAAGAATACCGCGATCTGGGTTTGTAATAAGGACTTTCAGCCCTTTATGAAATTCCCCTGTATATTGGTTCCGGAAGCGCGTCGGGAAATGTCCAGAGTAGAGGTGGTGGGCAATCTCCTATACTTCTCCCCTCAGATTGATACCGCAGATGCCCTGGCCTTGTCGGCCTTTTTGGTCAGAGATTCCTTCTTCACCGGAGGAGAAAGAATGATTACCGAATTTGACCAGGTAGATAAGGGATGGGTTTTCCGTTTTGTGGTGAATGCCGAAACCCTGGAAAATGAGGCCTCCAGGTCCATCACCGACTCTTATGCCCGTCGTCTGTCAGATTCCCTTTTTAATGGGGCAGCTGTTTCCGTTCAGTTGTGCAGGAGAGACATGGGCGTGGTGTATGCATCGCCGTTTTAAGTAAAATTCAGCAAGGAAGTGGATACGCAAAGTAGTTTTGTGTTGTATGCTCCCCAATAGTAGTAATTAATTTGTCTTCAAAATTTTAAAAAATTAAGTGTTCTGATGATTATGAATGCAATTATCCTTAGTGCTATCGTGGAGGCCAAAATTCAATAACTAAATGAGTTATATTATTATATACACTTTAAACAACAAGAATATAGTTAATTGTGTAATATTTTGATTTAGTAAGTTAGGGAATTTCAATATCTAAATCATAGACAAACCAAGATTTTCGGGAGTTTAATGGTTTTTAAAATGATTTATGGTAGTGCTTGTCCCAAAATTAATCTTTTCGATATGTTATGGGGAAGCGCTGTTTAATTGA
>CANHCC010000181.1 GCA_947459115.1 Bacteroidota bacterium
CGGTTAGTTGGTTCTTAAACCAATACATGACCTCACTATCGTCTAGTGTCGTCTGGGTTTTTGTCGATTTCAATAAATCACCAAGCAGATGGTTTTTGCCATGCATCCATTGAGCCCCCAGGTCAATTGGGAAATTCCCAAAGTCTGTCCGCTTCCCCAATCTGCCGCCATATACACCTGATGCTTCCAGAATTTCAAATGGAATGTTTTTGGACTTCAATAAATACCCGGCATATAAACCTGCAGCCCCTGCACCAATAATGAGAATTTTGCCATTGTAGGAAAAGTCCTCAAAGTTTGGATCTCTTCGACAGGCTGAGGATAGGAAGGATGGGATCAACAGGCTGCTTATTGTTGCCCCGGATACTTGTTTTAGGAAGGTGCTTCGTTTCATTCAGGGCAACTTAATTCAATCCAAGCTTTATTATATTCAAAAATGTAGGGCTCGGAGTTTTTTTTGCCACATGATTGAAGTATAAAGTTCTCATGCATGCTGTTTAACAGAGCCAATTTATTGGGTTAGTTAAATATAGATCATATGTGTTTATATGTATGATGGCCTAAGCAGTCTGATCTTCGGAAAGGGCTGAATCAATCCTGCAATTTTCACCCGATACCATTGAATGCATTTCCTCAATGGAGATGCCAAATATATCGGACTTTAGGGTGTCGCGCTTGACTCTGGCTTGCTCTTTTAACCATTTGCCTTCACAAAATCGAATTAACTCCGTTTTGTTTTTCAGTAATAAGCCCGGTACGCTACGAAGGGTGCCATCGTCATTCTTTGCGACCATAGAAAAATAGCAGGAATTGGTGTGGCGATTTTCTCCTGTTCTGGGGTTAAAAGACTCTGTACGCATCCCAACAATCATGCTACTCCTGCCTGCATAAATCAGTGAGGCTTTAACAGTGATTAAATCGCCTACCTCTACGGGAGATAAAAACTCCACCCCTTCTACGGAAACCGTAACAACATAACTCCCGCTATGCTTACTCGCACATACATATGCCACTTTGTCCATAATCGATAACAGGATGCCTCCATGTACTTTCCCGGAAAAATTAGCATAAGCAGGAATCATCAATTCTGTATAGGTGGTTTCGGATTCAATTACGGATTTTACATTCATCGTGTATAACAAAGGTTGAAGTAGGATTTTGAATTTACAATGCTTAGCCTCCAGGGGTCTATATTTATTCGCTTTTGAATGGTCTTATTCAGGATGCTTCCGGAAAGATACAAAATGATTTTGTTCTATTGCAAAGCATACAGTCCAATTTCATAATTTTAGTCCATTACCTAACAATCCCAAGTCTATTTTATCAAGGAAAATTTTCTGACATACGGAATGCTCACCTTATTAGGTGCTGATGTTGGGTGTGCAGATATTCATCCAAAATTTTAACTCGTTTCAGACCGTAATTTTATTGTAAACAACGGTTGTTCGCCATTTACATCGGTAGGTGGCGTAGCTATATCTTTGGGACTCCCCGATTAGGTTAGATTATGGTAATTCTGATACGACTCCTAACGCACCGTAATGTGTAAACACCCATTTCTTTCGAACTTAACATAGCAGCGTTTTTTACTGCGCATTTCCTTAAGCGATTGAATAAACAAGGATTTTTGTTTTGATTTCTCCTTAAACGCGGTATAACTGACATCAAAGGTTTTGCCTTTTAAATGTGCACTATTTTTGATGCCATTCGGATTTGAATTGGTTAATTCATTCACTGAATCTATAGTTCTGGTAATACTGGTAATAGTAAATGGAATGTACTCTATTCTCTCCTGTGAACATTTTTCAGCATATAGGGTGGCTAATGCATCAATGAATTTCTTTCCCTTGGGTAAAATATAGGGTTTCGCGTAATCCATCTTTCGGATTATATAATATTTATTGCTTTTTATTTCAATCAGTTTCTTTTGTTTTAAAAGTTTCAACAGCCCGGCGTCATTTTTTTGTGGTGTAATTCCTTCGCCGGATGTATAGGCTTTTTCATGGGTTGCTACATTGTCTGTAAACAGATTCGGACAGCAGGGGCAGTTGGCGGAGTTTGTACTTAGATATGTTCTATAGTATACTTTGAGTTTATTTATAATTTTATGCCTGTTGTAATATAGGATTCCGGCGGATATTATTCCAAGTAATAGCAGGACAAGTAGGATGATTTTTGTTTTGGTGGTCATTTGTTTTCTTTTTTCGCTATTTATTATTCTTGATTTGACCTGTTTATTGATTTTCAAAAATATGAAATTTTCATTAAAAGCGGTTCTTTACATGATTGGCTGGGTTTGAATGGATTTGATAATTTATGCCTACAAGACTTTATTTATTCCCAATAGGCTAACCTAAAAATCCTTTAATGTACTCTGTATAGATTTTCATCGTAATTGTAATTTTGTATAGGAGTTTTAATTTTATTTGTTTTAATAAGGTATTGAAATTATTGGTACTACCTGTTTCTTGAGATTATATCCAAATTTAGTTTGATACAAACGTCAGGTGATTTTAATGCACTGAGTTAAAAATAAGCGATGCTTGCATGAGTGCTGAATTGTATGGCTCGTTTGCGTATCTTAGCCCTCGCAGAAATTGTTCAGTGTTTTATTGCATGATGTTAGCGAATATTCAAAAGCACTAATTATGAGATGCTCTGCACGCAAGATTTAACATCATCCGATAAAGAAGACTGTTTTAGCGTCTACAGTAAAAGAGGTTGCAGATTACAGCCTTACGGTAGGTCTTATGCCACGCGCTTTTGTCCTTATTTTTTTAACTGCTCTTTTGATTTTTTGAGGCTATCCAATTGGCCGGAATCGGGACTGCCGGGTTTGGGGGCTTCCTTTTTTTCTTTTGGAGGCGTTTTGCCGGATTTGCCATTTTGATTTGGTGTGTTTTGTCCGGCGGTACCGGGATTGTTAGTGACCGCTTTAGTCGATGTTCCTGATGGGGGAGTCGTGTCTCTACCCGGGGGCAGGGGCTTAGGTGTTTCTGTTGCGGACGCCTTAGAGTTCATGCTGTCTTTGGATAGGTTATCGGCTGTGACAGGTGTCTCAATTATGCTCTCCGTTTCTGCCTGTGAGGGTGAATTACCACTACCACAGCCACTGAGTAGTATCCCCATTACAATGGGACTAGTCCAAAATAATAACTTTTTCATTTTTCAGGGTTTGAGTCGGAGTGGAGATTTGAATGAAATAGGTGCCGGCAGAAAGAGCCTCCTTGTTGAACCTAAGTTTATTGGTACCGAATTTTGGCGTATCCTGATAGAGTAGTCGAATCATCTTCCCATTTTGATCCAATAATTGAATTGTAACAGGATCAGGATTATTGATTGTAAACAGAATCTGAACGAAATCATAGGTCGGATTAGGATATAAGGATACTTGTGCTTCGGAGATGTCTTCTAGTCTTTTCACATTGCCATTCCCATATACTTCGGCAATCCAGGTTTTGTAGGTATTGTATTGCTGTAGCGTAACATCCGCACCATAAGATCCAGCCAGCCAAATTTCTGGATTGATGCTGTTATGCTTTCTGGAAATACCTGTGTAATCTCCCCATCTTTCATCTCCATTTAGAAAGTCCACATGGGTTTCCCCTGCTTTGACCTGGGTGGAACCTGACCATTGTAAATTGTGGTCGCAGTTGACGACTCTCACCTGAGGATAGGTGGCACCGGAACTGGCAAGGAAGGCAATCATCACAGATTTGTCTGTTGCGGAGGTTGAGAATGGAATGACAGCGGGGTAGGAATAATCAAAGCTTCCTTGTAAGCCAAAAGTGGACGACTGATTGGTTAGTGTGCTAACCGCCAAGCGATTGTAGTTGATGCCATTCCATCCGGAGCCAATGTCTGAATGAAAGACATAGTGTAGGGTGCCATCCAGGTAAAATGCATTTTGAATCCGGCAGTCTCCATTGTCGAGTTTGTCATTTGTTCCCTGCTGGGATGCATCTGCAGCAGGACTATAGGCGGAGGTAGAAACGGTGTAGCTGCTCATAGTTGGATTGCCACTCATGTCATCGGATAGATCCCAAAGGCGTATTTGATTGTTGCCGCCGGATTGATTGCTGACAAAATACATTCCGGGGCCATAATTTCCCTGATGTCCATAAGAAGCAGGGACGAGGGTAAACGCTGAAAATGGGGTTGAAGTCATATTATGCCAATATTGCCAGTTGATATTCGACCCGGCATACCCATTGGCTTTGGGGATTTGATAAACAATGGCTTGATCAAATCCGCCTCCCGTAAAGAACAGATTGCCGGAAACATAGATTTCATTATTTGAGACCCCTAAATTTGGGTAGTCAAACCAACAATTATTGTTCAGGGGATTGCCGGTTAATTTATAAACCCACCATCCGTCGGACGGGTTATTGGTTTTCGAGAAACAGACAATCACTTTGGAGGTTGTGGCAGTTGTGCCATGCAGAACCACCATCACAAATCGATCTGCGCCACTGTCATAAATTACTTTCGGGTCATATATGGAAGAGGTAAGGGTATTATCATTAAAAAAATCAGACCAGTATTCTGTATACAAGCTGTTACCAGAGCTAGTGTAATATTCTATGCCATCGTTATTGGCAGTTACAATATAGCCCCCATTCGAAATGGCCATGGAATTATCAGGCGGAGCTGATTGGAGAGACCAATTGGCCTCGAAATTAGTGCCTATAACAGGATTCGCAGCGGTTGTTTTGGCTTCTTCACTGCCACCTGATGTGGATTGTAATTTGGCTGCCAATTTGGATTGTTTAAGGGCGGCTATTTCCTCGGAATAATGCTTTCTGCTAAAGGTGGGTCTGACACTGATAGCCCATTTTTTTGACCCGTAGATTGGGGTAACTTCTTTATACAGTGTAGCTGATTGAACTGATGATTTTACGGCTGCCTGCGAATCTGCTGAGGGATTCTCCAGTTGAGGACGAATTTTAGTTTCTTGTGCAAAAAGGACACTTAACAATAATAAAGTAAAAATCAGAACTGTGCGTTTCATGTGGTTTAGATTATCAATAAAAATAAGATTTAGAATATTCTGATTCTAACCTAACTCCTCTCAGGAATAGATTAAAAATCTAAATCAAAATTAATTGAATTTTTGGGAAAATGAAGTTGCGAAGTGTTATTTATTTTGGTGTTTCTATTGTGAAATGCGCTCGGTGACGTAGGGAAGGGCGTGACGCACGAACTTCTGAGGCAATTACACATACCATTGCACTTGAATTGACCAATGGGGGCTTCCCCATCACAGTCATTTCAAGGACGAGGCCGCCAAAGAACATCGCATTAAACCCATGTTACCAAGGCCTCGTATCGAGAAACGACGGGCACCTCAAGCCTCCCTTCCCCGCGCATGTCTCGATAGGGCTATTACAAATGAATTAAGGTTACCCATGGCTTGACGCCCTCCTCGACATGACCACGGGGGAACCGTCCATTCGTGCATGTTATAATTATGACCGTCAATGAAAATTATGATTAGCATGAATAAACCAAAACAGTCATTTCGAGGACGAGGC
>CANHCC010000182.1 GCA_947459115.1 Bacteroidota bacterium
GCAGAGTCGAGTCCAAGATAAAATTTTAACTTGACATAGGTGCCGGGTTCCGCTTCTCCTGCAATATATTCGGTTGCAGAAGGCTTCACCAGCAGATAAGATTCAGGAATCACTACTTCTGAGCTATCACTTTTTACCAAGGTGATTTTGGAAATATAATATCTCAGGGTTGCCAGGCGAAATCTTTGGCCATTGTCGAGGGTATAAACTGCTGCGGTATCCAGGGCATTCCCTTTAAAATGTTGATGAAGTTCAAACTTCAGGGTGCCTTTGGTATTGGGCTCTGAGGTTGGATATTGGCAATCGCCGCTGCTTTCTTTAGCATTGGGATTATAATTTAATGCTTTAGGATCGGTGCAGCCTTTTTCTTTGGCACAAGAGGAAAGAAAAAGGGAAAAAACGACCAGACCAGTGGTGGCCAGGAGGATGAATGAAGTGTGTTTTATGGTACTAAACATGTTTACAATTTAATAAGAATGAATGAATTTATTCCGCAAAAACTTTCCAAGCATGATGCAATTGGTGGTTGATTCTTTTTGCCAGTGGATAGTTTCCGGAAGTATGGGTGACAGGTTCTATTGCAGGACGAATGGTATCCGTGCTGCTGTAAAAGATCTTCACCAGGTCAAGTTCAAGATCCAGAGCAGGCGGCAAAGCGCCTCCCCGGTTGGAAGAAAGTTGGATTTCGTTGAATTCATATTCCAGGGTTTCGAACAAAGAATCTGTCCCCAGATGATAGGCAAAGGGAACAGGCTCGCCTAAGCTACCGATACTGGAAGTATCCTGAAGACCCTCCATCAGGAAAAAGCGATAACCGGAGTTCCAGTCCCAATACATGCCCTGATATACTGAAAGGTCATGACTATTGGGAAACACAGTCGGATCCAGTCCATTGTATTTAGGGGCTAGCCCCATGCCAAAACGAATGGCCTGATAAGTTCCAGCCGGAGGATTGAGCGTTAGTCTTTCTCCTTTGTTATGTTGAACTTTGGATGGTACATGACTTCTACTCAGATCAAAAAATTTATAGGGTTCAACTGAGATCCAATTCCCACTGGTATTTTGAAGTTCAATATCACTGAGATATAACTTTAGTTCATTGATTCGAATGCGCGTGCTATCCGGTAAAGTAAACCATTGCATCATAACAAAATCTTCCATCCCAACTTTACCTACCAATGCCAGTTCTAATTCAGGTAATTGTATGCTTTGGGGATCAGGACTAACAAGAGCCTTATCTCTTTGACAGGATAAGGACATGAACATTGAGATTAGCAGGAAGGCGATTCTAAAAAGTTTTAGCATTTTTCTTTTCCAAAATTCCAGGCCAGGCTAATTTGCATTCTCCAGAGGTTTATCGGTTGTTGCCCGTTTAATCTTTCATAAACCGGTAACTGAAGGCCCGTGCGAATCATCCAGCGATTGAGATATAAAGATACATCAGGTCCGCCTAAAATGGAAATACCTCCGGTGTTCATAACCTGATAGGCGCCATTTCGATTGCCTTCTGTGAGCTCCATATACAAATTGGCGGCAGGTAACAGACGAATTTCCCCGTACTTGAGGTTGATCAGTTGAAAGAAATACTGATTGATATTCAGAATACTTCCAGGTCTGTAGCCAAAAGGTCGAGATGCCATCCAATTCCAATTAACGCTGATGCTATTTCCAAAGTTTCCTTTGCGGTAATTTAAGGTTGTCAGTAACATCAGCCCCCAAGTTCCACGGCCACCCTGTTCAAAGAAATAATCGGCATATCTTTCCGGATTTCTGTAATACCAGCCAGTTGGCACACGACCACCAAGGCCGGCAAACCATTTCAGGCTGTACTTTGTCTCTTCTTTTGCAACAAACGCATATTGCCCGAATGCTGTGAAATCTCCGAATCCATTGCGTTCTCTTGAGTTACGCCCTTCTTCTTCCCGGTAATTTTGGTAGGGTAGATGCAGGCTCATTTGAAGTCTGGAAATCGGAAAGAAACTGTATCGTATCTCCACAAACTGGTATTGCTCATTCAGGCGCTCGTGATTTGGAATTCCGGCATCAGGACTGGTCTGGTGAGCGGTTCTTAGGTGGCTTCCACTGACAGAACTGTTAGAATTAAGGGGTTTAAGCCCATTTGAAAACCGGCTCATTCGGAAGGTCCATTCCAATCGGTTCATCCGGTCCTGGGGGAGCACACCAGTATAGAGCGTGCAAAAGTCGCAGGCGAATACAAACGCAGGAATGAGCCAACCGAACATGAGCAGGCGAATACTCAGGTAAGCAAACATATAATGAAATCCAATTGGTAGAACGAAGTAGCACCTCAGGCGAATAGAGATTGCCTGGATGCTTTCAATTTTCTTGATGGATTACACCTGAGGAGGTGGGTGGAGCATTTGATTAAAACCTGCAGAGAGTTGGGTCTCTAAAGGGGGGGTAAAAGGGACCGCTTCTGTCAGAAGCGAAAAGAGAATAGAACTTTCTTCCTGGAGATGGGGGGCGGGTTGGCTGTATTCCGGTTCAGGGCCGGTGGATGGGGATTCGTCCTCGCTTTTTTTCTCGGCTTGAAGGAGTTGTTTTTTCAGGGCACATTTACCTTCGCATCTGAGTTGGGGTTGGGATTTATTTTCGCAGAGTTTTTCTGCGTAATACTCTTTTTGAATCAGATATTGGGCGAGTGGGATAGAAGGCTGCACAACCAGCAACAGGTAACTAAAGGCTAATATGTAGCGGAGCAGCAACTTCATGTTGGTGCAAAAGTACACAAACAATCTTTGGAATCAAGGTGGGAATATGGGGAATAAAAAAAGCTTTCCGGGTAGGAAAGCTTTAGGGTGAAAGACCGGATTCGAACCGGCGGCCTCCAGAGCCACAATCTGGCGCTCTAACCAACTGAGCTACAATCACCGTTTGGGACTGCAAAGGTAAAAAGAAAATTAAATAAATCCAACTTGCATGGCTACCCGGTAAGCTGCTTACCCCGACCCGGTAAGTAACTTACCCTTGACCTGGTAAGTAACTTACCCTGACCCGGTAAGTAACTTACCCTTGACCCGGTAAGTAACTTACCCCGACCCGGTAAGCTGCTTACCCCGACCCGGTAAGTAACTTACCGATTATATCTCCTCTTCTATTCCGTATTGATTTCTATCCTGAGCTGTGCGGGAAATCATGTCTGCGATGAATCCTGTCAGGAATAATTGTACCCCAATAATTGCTGCAACCAAAGCCAAGTAAAAAAGAGGTTGGTCAGTAATTTCTCGTGCAGGTTGATAACGGGATAATTTCCAAAGTTTTTCTGCAATCAGATACCCTGCTGTTAAAAATCCCGATAGAAAAAAGAATATCCCGATTGTTCCAAAAAAGTGCATGGGTTTTTTGGAAAACTTCAGCGTAAAGTTGATGCTAAGTAAATCCAGAAAGCCATTAACGAATCGTTCAAGGCCAAATTTGGTGGTACCATATTTTCGGGCTCTGTGTTCGACCACCTTCTCGGTGATTCGGGTAAAGCCGGCCCATTTTGCTAACAAGGGGATGTAGCGGTGCATTTCTCCATACACTTCTATATTTTTGACTACTACACCCCGGTAGGCTTTCAATCCGCAGTTAAAATCGTGAAGGTTGTTGATTCCGGATATTTTACGGGTAGCCCAATTGAATAGCTTCGTTGGAATCGTTTTGCTCAGAGGGTCATGGCGTTTGAATTTATAGCCACTGACGATATCAAAGCCATCTTCTGTAATCATTCGGTACAATTCCGGAATTTCATCCGGGCTGTCCTGTAAATCGGCATCCATGGTAATGACCACATTGCCTCTGGTTCTTTGAAAACCTTCATTCAGTGCCGCAGATTTTCCATAATTACGCCGGAATTTAAGACCCCGGACTTCAGGATAAGTTTGCTTTAACTCTTGAATTACAGACCAGGATTCATCCCGACTGCCATCATCTACCAGAATGATTTCAAAATTAAGGGGCATAGTCCGCACGACTTTTACAATCCACGATGTAAGTTCAGGTAGTGACTCGGCCTCATCTTTTAGAGGAATGACAATGGATAAATCAAGACTCATTTCACCTGTAAATTTAAGTGTTTTCAGCAGAATTTCCTGCAATTAAGAGGCGGTTTCTGCCCATAAGCAGGTGATGACAACAGAATTTACCTCTAAATTTGCTGAATGATTCGTAACCGTATTGCCAGAGTAGCTTTCTATTTTTTCCTGAGTTTACTCTTCATTCTGAATGTGATTTCCCTCTTTTCCGGGATTAATCACCCTGAAGGCTTGAATCCTTCAGGCGCGGAATTAAGCCGATGGTCTATTCGTTTGACTCAAGAAAGATGGATTGCTTATCATATCTGGGCCCTCATTGTCCTGGTGTTTCTGGGCTTGGCAGAAATGAAACAGCAAAGAGGATTGTTTCTCTTATTGATGTTCTTGTCGATGGTTTTATTTTATTATCCTTTTTTCGCAGGGTAACCCTCATTCATTATAATTTACCCGGCTAAAGGCGTATATGATTGACTCTTGCTTGGGGCTTAAAATAATCCGGATTTTCTTTTATTACCCTGAAAAGGCATTCCAGATGATCCGGGGCTAAGTCCCCGGATCATCTGGAACTATCAATATAACATGCCTGCAACCGCTGCAGACATCATACATGCCAAAGACGCACCCAATAATGCTGTAAAGCCTAATTGGGATAAGCTGGATTTTTGATTCGGCGCTAATGCACCGATACCGCCAATTTGAATCGCGATAGAGCTGATATTAGCAAATCCACATAAAGCATAGGTAGAGATTACTACGGATTTATGAGAAATTGCTCCAGGGGCCAGATTTGCTAACGAGCCATAAGCCACAAATTCATTCAAAATAGTTTTCTGCCCCAAAAGGCTGCCAACCACTAAAGAATCTTGCCATTCAACACCAATTGCGAATGCAAAGAATCGGAAAATGGATCCAAAAATATACTGAAGGGAAAGTCCTGAGAATTTATTTCCTGTAGATTCTGCGATAATGGTATTGAGTCCTGTAGCCTTTCCGATGATATCTTCTAAAGCATAATTACAAAGGGCAATTAGGGCAATAAAGGCAATTAGCATAGCACCTACATTCACTGCTAATTTCAGTCCGTCTATGGTACCACTGCTCAGGGCATCGATCAGGTTTGAGCCAATTTTTTCTTTGTTAATCCCCAGGTCTTGATTGATGAGTTCGTATTGGGTTTCGGGCACAAGGATTTTCGACATAACGACTGCCGCAGGTGCATTCATAATGGAAGCTGTAAGAAGGTGGGCCGCAAACTCTTGTTGAGCCACAGGGTCATCTCCGCCCAAGAATCCGACATAAGCTGCCAATACCCCTCCCGCAATCGTAGCCATTCCTCCCGTCATCAAGCACATCAATTCTGAGAAAGTCATACCGGCAATGTATGGTTTAACAAGCAAAGGCGCCTCTGTTTGTCCTAAGAATATATTGGCCGCGCCTGAAAGGCTTTCCGCGCCTGAAAGGC
>CANHCC010000183.1 GCA_947459115.1 Bacteroidota bacterium
ATATATTGGCAGATCTATCAGCAATGAGTATTATTCGATTTTTAAACATCAAAATCAAAAATCAAGTAATAAATCCCATTCGATAAACCTTCAGGAATTAATTTTAAATTATGGAACATTCCACATTCCCTTAGAATATTACGAAGCTTTCAAAATTTTAGGGAGCTTTATTAATGGACAAGATTCCATTCTATTCAAATGGGCTGAATTCTCTGTAAATGCATCTCGTGATAATCTAAGAATTGAAAATGTGGTAAACGAAATTTTAAAGAGTCCCATTACTGAACGTGAAATTGCAGAATCGAAAAAAATATATACAGAAATGCTTGGCAGAGAAGAAAACATTCAGTGTGTCTGGACAGGCAAGCATTTAACAACGTATGACATCGATCATTTAATTCCATTTTCGGTATGGAAAAACAATGACCTTTGGAACCTTTTACCATCAGACTCAAAAACCAATAGCCAAAAACGAAATAAAATCCCATCTCCAAATCTTATTGAAAAAAGAAAAGATGTTATCATTAATTATTGGGAAATCATTAAATCCAATCAAAATGATCGATTTGAAACTGAAATGAAAATTTCCTTACTGGGGGAAAAACCAATATATGATTGGAAAAAATTGGGAATTGAACAATTAAAAAACACCTGCCATTATCTCATTAATTCCAGAGGATTTGAAGAATGGAGAATTTATTCGGATTAAGATTATACAGCCTTTCAAAATAAAAAACAGTATTTTCATAAAATTGTATCACATTAATATGATAAATCATCCGGATAAATGTCCCTTTTGTAACCTCGATTCAGACAGGAATGTTTTATGCAAATCACAATATGCATATGCCATTTACGACAAGTATCCCGTAAGCAAAGGTCACGTATTAATTATTCCCGTCAGACACTGCCCTGATTTTTTTGACCTGAATGAAGATGAGCAGGCAGACTGTCTATTTATATTAAATACAGTTAAAAAAATTATCGAAAATACATTTTCACCAGATGGATATAATGTAGGAATCAATATAAACGAACACGCAGGACAAACTATTCCACATGCACATATTCATTTAATTCCAAGATACAAGGGGGATGTGGAATCACCCAGGGGTGGGATAAGAGGTGTCATACCGGATAAACGGGATTATTAGGTTGTCCCCCCCTACCGATAAGGCACATATACAAATCCTGCCTCCAAAGGCGTCACCAGAAAAAAACAACAATGCCGCTCCGGATGCTTCCATGCCTCACGAAAAATATTCAGCTTTTCGCCGGTAATAATATCTTTCTTTACGAATTCTTCCAAAAAGGAAACATTGTAATGATAATTCAATGTATAAACTTCAAAGGCGCGAATGGGCCGACCTAAATCCACCATTTGCATCTGGGCAATAAAGATGGGATAACGACTGAGCTTCTGCTCCATAATTTCTTCAGACAATTTCTGAAGATAAGACCCCATTCTCCGAAAGTCCTCTTCTAGTTTTTCCAGCACCGGAGGCTGATGTTCAAATGCTTCGGTTTCCATACTTATCCTAAAATATCTACTGACCCTTTTCCTTCCCGTATAATTTCCCAGGAACCATCTTTGGGGGTACAATCCACTACGGTAGAAGGAACATTGCCTCCAAACCCTCCATCTATTACCAAATCTACTAACTTCTCATATTGATCATGTATCAATTCCGGATCGGTTGTGTATTCTACCAATGCATCATTGTCATGCAAACTCGTGTTCACCAGAGGAGCGCCGAGCATGCGCACCAACTCTAAAGGAATCTTATGATCCGGCACGCGAATTCCAACAGTCCTTTTATTGCTCTGAAAATAACGGGGAATCTGAGAAGAAGCTTCAAGAATAAAGGTATAGGGTCCGGGTAAAGCCCGCTTCATCATCTTATAAATGGGAGTAGTAACATGAATCGCATATTCGGAAATATTACTCAGATCCCTACAAATACAGGAAAAGGAAGCCTTCTCCGGACGGATGCCTTTAATACGACATATACGCTCAATTGCTTTACGATTACGAATATCACAACCGATGCCATATACCGTATCGGTTGGATAAATAATAACTCCTCCATCCTCGAGGCATTTCACCACCTGCTGCATCAGGCGTTCAGGGGGATTGTCTTTATGTATCGTTAACAGCATATGCAGAGGATAGAATGCAAAATTAGGCAATTAATAAGTTCAATGGGTTATATTCATAACGCCGGGCATTCATTAAATGGGTAAAGTAATTATTGGGGTGATCTGGTAAATGCTCTAATGATTGACCTCGGTAATAAATATCTTTAACTTCATACCAGTTCGAAGACGATCCTTCCCTAATTGATTAATCTTTCGAATTAGGTCCCCTCGTGTATCATACTTCTTGGCAAGAATCCAAACTTCTTCACCTTTTTTTACTTCATGTGTCACCCATGAACTTCGGATAGGAGGCAAATTCTTTACCACATCGGGCATTTCTACTTTACAAACCACCCCTTTACCTTCAGGCTTACACACAACAGGAAGATGTTTGATTTCATTGGGCAACATCCGGAAAGAATCCTCATTTAAGGAAATATACGACTGATTACCGATTTTTTTTGTGCCTCTATCTGGTGGCTGTAATACCCATACATTTTTGGGCGCCTTTTCTCGCAACCACAACTTTCGGCCAATGCCCGGTTCTGCAACATCCTTTCGTCCAACCCGATTTAACCGCTTTAATTTAGTTTCTTCCAATCCTGTGGCCATT
Source organism: Bacteroidota bacterium (assembly GCA_947459115.1). Lineage (GTDB taxonomy): Bacteria > Bacteroidota > Bacteroidia > J057 > RFSG01 > CANHCC01. The sequence goes on from CANHCC010000183.1 coordinate 2,753, forward strand.
GCAATTTGAGCCCAGGTTTGCCCGGCTTTTGCAATCCAGAAGTCTCCAATTTCGGGGTCAGTAGAACGAAACCATGCCCCTACAGGCAATAAGAAAGTAGCAGGTAAATCTGAATTATAGGCGCGAAATTCTTTTGTAGAAATACCCGCAGCAATTGCACCCTGTTCTATGGAGATACTACTTTCAACAAAAATATATTCACTTCGAAAATCCTCATCCCAAAGCATATTTACCTTATAAAAAGGAACAATCTCACCTTTGGGAGATGCTTTAACATTTACACTGGGCAAAGGGATTTCTGGTCCTGCGGAGATGGGAAGCAATTCCGGCAATTGCCCGGTATGTATCGGCATACCATTTATCTTGCCTTCAGGGATTCTGGGAATAAATGCAATTTGAGATTTGCCTGTTTCCGGCAATTTACCTTTTAATAGCCATAAATTATATTTACGAAAAGAATCCGGATGAACAGCCCAAAGCATACAAAATTCCTCTACGGTTTTGCCGGGCGATAAATATTTGGCTTCCAACCATACATCCGGGATATTACTCTCCTGAATATAATTTTCAAATACAATTTTATGTGCCAGTGCTTTCAATGGGTACCAATGAAAATCTGAATCCAAAGTCATATTCCTGGCACCAAAAAAAGCGGGATTAACATATTCAACAGATCCACCACCGCCCGCATAATAAGCGATGACAGCATATAGATAATTATCATAATATCGATTATTCTGATAAAAATATTTAGCAGCAGCTAAGGTAGATTTGTAAATATGTTTCCTTTCGTCTAAACCTTCATTGACTATTAAGCCCATTTCTCTGGCAGTAAAATCTTTAAATTGCCAGAAGCCAACTGCATTGGAAGAAGAGACAGCATCACCAATAAATGCACTTTCCTGAATAACTAAATATTTTAAATCGTTCGGAACTCCGGATTTCTTTAACGCATCTTCTACCCATGGCATAAAAATATCAATCCGCCGCTTTAATTCCTGATGATATTCAGGCTTGTGTGTAAGTTTATAAACTGTTTTTTGAATTTCCTCCCTGGCGGCAGGAGTCAGCGTTAATTGAATTCCACAGAAAGACATTTTTTCCGGAACCGTAATCGTAGAAGTTCCAAATACAGCATCTAAGGAAATAAAAAAAAATACAATCCCCGAAATAATAAACTTTAATATCCTGGAAAATAAAATAACACGGGGATTATCAAAATAACAGGTTAAATAAGACGCAAAAAATAAGGGTATTTTATTCATGGCTATATTATATTATCTTATCACATTTGCCCTTTATTACTTTTTACGAATCATACTAATACCATCCCTCAAGGGTAACAATACTACCTCCACCCTACTATCCTCAACGACCTTGGCGTTAAATGCTCTCAAGGCATTGGTTTTTTTATCCTGTATAGCAGCATCAGCAACTTGCCCGCTCCACAGCACATTATCTGCAAGAATCAATCCTCCGGAATTCATTTTAGGCAGAACCGCCTCAAAATAATCCGGATACTCATACTTTTCTGCATCCATAAAGACAAGGTCAATGTTGGAAGGCAAGGAGGGGATTATGTCTAAGGCCGCGCCAGTATGTAACTGGACTAAATCGGCAAAACCTGCTTCTGCAATATATTGACTGGCAATCGCCTTCAATTCAGGATCCAATTCGATGGAATGTAAGATGCCACCTTGCACCAAACCTTCTGACAGACAAATGGCAGAATAACCTGTGTACGTCCCGATTTCCAGAATATAAGCGGGTCTTACCAATTTTGAAATCATTGACAGCCATCTTCCCTGTAAGACGCCTGATAACATGCGGGGATAAAGATAATTTAAATGCGTTTCCCGTCTAAGTCTTGACAACAACTCCGGTTCTGCTGAAGAATGAATCTCAGCATAATGATGAATGCTTTCAGGAATAAAATTCATTTAGTAAAATTACATCGAAATCATCTGGATAAAAAACGGGAATATGGCATCCACCAATCAGTTTAACCAAAAAAATTGTCCATTGAATCCTAATTTCAGTCCAGATTCTATAAGAATTTACTGCACTATGTATATTTGTGGCATGAAAAGTATTTTGCTATCTCTTTTGGTTTTACCCCTGTTAACGATGGGACAAACCCGGGTTTTATTCTTGGGTAATTCGTACACTGCCGTCAATGATCTACCGGGGCTGTTTGACAGTATCAGTACCAATGCAGGTGAAACCGTTTTAACCGGATCTGTTACCCCGGGTGGATTTACCTTTATGCAACACACAACCAATCCTGCAAGCCTGGCCGCATTGAGTCAGGCCTGGGATTTTGTAGTCCTTCAGGAGCAAAGCCAAAGACCAAGCTTTTCGCCCGCTCAGGTAAGCAATGAAGTTCTGCCCTATGCGGCACAACTCGATAGCATGGCTGCCCTAAGCGATAGCTGTACCAAAACTGTCTTCTACATGACCTGGGGAAGAAAAAATGGAGACGCCATGAATTGTCCATCCTATCCTCCTGTATGTACCTTCGCTGGCATGCAACAGAGATTAAGAGATTCCTACCTGCTAATGGGCAATTCCAATCAAGCAATCATTGCACCTGCAGGTGTTGCATGGCAAAGATCTATCCTCACAGATTCCACCTTAAATTTATATGATACCGATGGAAGCCACCC
>CANHCC010000184.1 GCA_947459115.1 Bacteroidota bacterium
AAAAGAATTAAACCCCTATAAATAAGAAGTTGAGGAGGTATTTCCCTGATTTTGTTTGGACAAAACTGATCCGTTAAATAAAACCTAAAAGACCCTTGATATACTAAAACCTAATCTACTGCCTCCATTATCCCAAAATGTCGTTGTATAAGGCACAAACTGTGCAGGATTTAAAGCACTGGCGTTAGAAACATAGGTTTGGAATACATGCCCACCGGTTTCAAGTTCAAAACCAAGAGACAATACATCTGCAAATGGGCTCAGATCTGCTTTATAATCGTTGATAGTAGAAGTATATTCAGCTGTAATGGCCGCTCGCTTAGAGACCTTATATCTCGCTAATCCCCCAATGGCGAATATGGTATTTTTATCCGAATTCAACTCCACGATATTATAATGTATGTGCATGGGTTGAACCTGTAAAGAAAAGCGTTCATTAAACTTACGGGCAAGCAAAACAGAATGAATGTAGGAAAAACGATTGACAGCATAGGCATACATGTCACGACCTGTCGCTAATTTTTCAGGATCCCGCATCCCGGTATAGTTTACACCCAAATACAAGGTTAAACTAATCGGCATTTGATTATCCGTTCTTTGCTGCAGCAATATGTATTTAAAATTACTATCATAAAGCTTTTGTATTGAATTTCTCCCAACCCCAATGGTAAAACGATCGGTAAGGGCATAATCTAATCCCAACCAAATACTGGCGCCTCCATCGAGCCCCCAGAAATTATATCCCCCGGAATTAAAATCTCCAAACCGATGAGACACCCGAAATTCCACAGTTCCCTTGCCCTGGGTCTCAATTGTTGGAAGTCCAATCAATCGCGTCCCTTTGAAGGAAGCAGAAACATACTTAGGTTCAGAGGCTGTCATCAAGCTGTCCAAAAAATCCTGGGCTTTCAGCCCTGAAATTAAAAATGAACACAAGATAGTGGCATAGATTATATTTTTCATAAACGACGAATTAATTATTAGGGGCGCCATTCGCGAGCCACTTTTCGATAATTAGTATTTGGCAGTCGCCAAGTTTGGGGGCATTTTTGGGCATAGCACTAAAACCGGAACTATGTTTAATCGAGCCCAGAAGACGGGCAGAGGAATTACTTACGCCGGTATGCGAGGATAAATCATATCCTCCCTGAGCATTGCCCGAGTTGTGGCATCCAACACAAGACGCAGCTAAAATAGGTTGTACCTTACCGCTATAAGTCACAGAGGTTGTGTCACAATTCGTGCTACCAGCCGGGGCAGGATATAAGGTTTCTTTTTTATCGTAATAGCACCCTTGCAAAAGCCCGAAAAGAATGGCGGGTATTAAAATCCATGCATGATATTTTCTCATAACTTAATTATTAGATGCGCCGGAATTTATCCATTTTTCAATCACTCGAATGTTACATTCAGATAAAGGACTTCCCGATGGTGGCATAGCCTCAAAGCCCGATTGATGCCGAACTGCACCTACCAACTGTCCATTATCAGCAATGGCTTTTACCCCGGCATAGGTTGATAAATTAATGCCTCCGCCTGGGGTAGAACCGGAATGACAACCCAGGCAATATTGATCTGTAATGGACTTAACCTTGGTAAAAGTAAAAACACTAGAGTCGCAAGAGGCGGCGCAATTTGTGGTATTCTTAGCACCTTGTTCAATCCATCTCAAAAGTTTTTGAATTTTGGCGTCACTCCAACGGGCATCCGGAGGCGGTGGCATACGATCACTATCCTTAGTTTTAAGAAGTACTTCAATAATTTTACTTTCTTCCGGCTTCTCAAGATTAATCATCTGAGCACTCATTAAGCCCGCATAGGTGGTAAGATTATCCTTAGAATTCCCGCCATTATGACAACCACTGCGACCACAACCGGAGACTAAATCCGGCAATATTTCTGTTTCAAAGCAGATATCCGTTCCGCCCCCATTTTGCTGAGAATTCCAGAAGGGCTCATGCTTACAGGAATTAAATAAAACAAGTCCGACCAATAGACAACCTGCTTTCAAAACAATCAAGTTCTTCCACATATTTTTGAAGGAATATTCTAAACCTTAATTGGGTAGTACCATAATTTTTTCTCTGGAAATGGCTTTACCATTCAATCTAATTTCGCAGACATAGGTTCCCGGAACCTGATTGGGGACATCAAAATAATCGGTCGAGTTGACGATTTTACGAATCATCTCTTTTCCGGAAATATCAAATATGACCAATTCAGCGGAAGTGGATTTAACCAAAGCCTCATCCCAGTAAACATGAAATCCTGAGTTAGAGGGATTGGGATAAATAGAGACGGAACTGAATGCGGTCGAAGAACTCACCGCATTATTACCCCCATAGCCCAGCACCTGAAAATCATCAAAGAAGAAGCCTTCATCGTTCACAAAGGGGTCTGAATTAAATTCAAATCGAAATCTTACGGATTTACCGACATAAGCAGAAAGATCAGCAGTTTCTTTGCCCCATGGTTTTGCGCCATCATATAAGGGCTGAACCACTTGATCTGTGGTACCAATAACTGTACGGGTGGTGGGGAGTGCCGTCCATGGACCCATATTGGCTGAAATTTTAAGCTGACAATAATCATATCCCTGTTCAATTCTCCACCGCGCATAAAACTCTAACCGAGGGGAAACATATCCGGTCAATGCAAAAGTCTGATTGAGTGTTAGAGAGCTAAAATCATTATCCTGATAATTAGAATTAGGAGAATCGGTCATAGCGTTGGTGGTAGAATAATAGTCCTCTGTTGTCAAAGCCCATCCTGTAGTGCTTTGCCAGGCTCCGATTCCATTCTCAAAATCATAAGTATAAATCTGGGAGGGTGTTCCGTAAAAAAAGGAAATGGTATCCGCTTTTTCATAGCAGGAAATAAAGCGGGTATGCACGACTGCCCGGATAAGAGTACCGGGTGTAATGCCCGGAGCTAAAACCACCTGAAATGAATCTACCCGGGATTGCAGAGAGGCAAGGCTATTGATTTGAATGGTATTGGCCACACTCAAAATGTTGGCATCAATTAATTCAAGGGTAGCACTCACATTCCATGCAGTATCCAAGCCAAGATTAGAGAAATCAACCGGAATCCAAGCATTGGACGATTGGATAGGACTCGTTTCTGTATAGGCGGCCTTCATAAAAACAGAGGCAAGCCAGGCCTGAGTCAGATTTGCCCTAAGGTTATCCTCACAAAAGGGAAGGATTTGATTTTTGGGTGGCCAAAAGCCAAACTGAGGCGAGCCCGCCTCAGGGGTCATCGATAAAATTTTAGACTTGGTGGTTTGTTCACTGTACATCCAGTCATCGGAATCGCCGTTGGTTACATATCCCACTGTTTGAAATCCTGTGCCGTATTTGTAATTGTTCACCGAGGTCAATTCATGGGCATGCGTACTAAAGAGATTTGAATCAGGTGTAAGCAACAACGGCACATAACCATAGGGATAAATTAAAAGATTGCCATAGGTATGGTAATTTAAGGCTGAACGAAATTGACGGCTATTACAAAAGTTGCGGGTGGCCTGAGTTTCCGGTTCAGAAAAAGGCCCTGTCCCTCTATAAGTGTCGCTGGAGGAATTCGGGCTGGACCCCACATTATCGTATCCCCAATTTGCCCCGTAATTACGATTCAGATCCACACCGAAAGTTCCATCCTGGTTATCTCTTCTATTTTTTCGCCACATGCCACCGCCCTGAGGATCGGTGGATTCATTATGTAAGTAACCATCCGGATTGACGATGGGAACAAAATAGAGCTCGCGATTATCAAGCAGACAAGTTACTTCCGGATCGGTGCCATAATTGTTTAACAGGTAATACATAAAGTAAAGCAATTGCATTAGGCCATTAGGTTCTCTGGCATGATGCAGGGCAGTGTATAAAACTTCCGGTTCATTTTCATCTACATTAGGATTGTCTGAAATCCTAAAAGCTCTGATGGTTCGCCCTTCATAGCTGACACCAATAGAATCTCCCGTGCTGATGAGATTAGGGAAATTTTGAACCATAGAATCCAATTCCAACAACAATTCGGTATAGGTAATATATCCGCCCATGCTGCCGTAATTAAATCCCGGAGGAATAGGCAAGGCAGAAGTTTTAGGCGAGAGATCGGAAGCCTGATTCATTTCCTGATACCAGGCTTTTAAATCTTTTATTTCAATTTGCACCTGAAAACCCGCTTGGCGTGCCAATTGAATTTCTTCATCTGACAAATCTGCCACAATCCATTTTTTATTGGACTCGACGGGGTGATCGATGGCAATACCGGTCTGAGCCAACTCGATTCTTTGATGCGGCGCACAATAAATTTTTACACGCTGCCAGAGGTTCTGCCCGAATAAAGAACCACAACAAAGCGACAGAAAAAGAGAACAGAACAATACTAAGCGACCAAACCCAAACATAACTTTGCAGATTAAATTTTAGGTAAATATACAAAATCCTATGGGCACATAGAATAGGGCAACCCAAAAGCGTGCCCTTAAAAAAATAGACCCATCAAAAAAGTATCGATAAGGTGGAATGCTGTAAAGACGCCGGAGGATTCAGGAAATAAAAAATACCTAACACATGAATTAAAACAATCTCCTGACAACCTTTTAAAGTTTCTAAGAGAATAATCTAGTTCACAGATGCATTCAATTGCTTTCTTCGCGCAAGAAAGTTGGTCGTTATAAAATTCTCAAGGGTTTCATGATACGCGCGTATTTCATACAGGCCATCTTTAACAATTCGATAGATTGTATAATCGTTTGAAAGCAGATACCAAAAATCCTGAAAATAGGTCCGGGAATCAATATTACAGCCCCCAAATTCAAATTGAATAAAATCAATTTTAGCGTTTTGAAGTAAGGCTTTCCCGCCCTTCAAGACACTTAATTCATGCCCTTCCACATCCATCTTTAAAAAATGAATATGAGAAATATTGTTTTGGGCACAGAATCCATCCAAGGTCAAAATATCCACTTCTTCATTCTTGTCCATTTGGATGCCGAAGTGATCTAATCGACGGGGATATAAACTGGCAATGAGAGAGGCATCGTTATTGGTAAATAATTGAAGTTTTCCGGGGCTTTCGCCTAAACCCAAATGGTGAACTGTAACACCTGAAAATGCCGCTGTATTTTTCTGTAAATTTTGGAAAGTAGCAGCAGAAGGCTCAAAGGAATGAATGATGGCCTGATCGCCCATGACCTGATGAAGTAGGGTTGTAAACTGCCCAACATTAGCCCCGACATCAAAACAAACGAGTTTAGGTGCGTCTTTGTAAAAGTCTTTTATTTGCTGAATCGTCAGTCTTTCTGAGGAATCTTCTGTGTAAGCGCCACTCCCTGCAGAGAGCCCCTTAAG
>CANHCC010000185.1 GCA_947459115.1 Bacteroidota bacterium
CCCGGCAGCGGCCAAGTTCAGAGATGAAATGCTCGCACTTCAAAAACTGATGGATGAAAAATACGGCGTGAAATAAGCGTAAGGTATCTGTTCATGTGTAAAATGTTTTTTATGCCATCCTGTTTTAAACTTAAGATTCGTGCATAAATATTATTTCCTTAATTCTCTTCGTTTCATAAACTTCGTTTAATTTCGCTACTATGAACAGCTTTTGGAAAATCGCCTTTCTTAGTTTCGCTACCCTTATTGGCACAATCTCATTTGTTAATGGGCAGATAGGGGATAAACTTCAATACCATATGGGGGGCTCCTATGATTTCCTTAGAATTCAAGGTTCTACACCTTTGTATGCTAATTATTTTACCATTACTGGAGGTGCACATTATGTATTCTGGCATTCCAATGATCAAATCAGTTTGAGTGCCAATCCTAACGCCTCAATAGGGGCTTCTTTCAATAACTTTACAGGATTCAGTGTGTTTGCTCAGGTGCCGGCTTTTATAATGTTAAGACTTGGAGCCGCATGTACCAAATACAATGAGCAAAAGTTTGGTCTGGGTGCAGGAGTAGGGGGCTCCTATTTTTACATCAAGGACAATGCCTTTCCATTTAACAATTCACTACAAACTCTGGAAACCAATCTTTTGAACCCAGTAGCTGCTGTTCAATTGACCTTTCAAAATGATTTTAGAACTTTGACAGTTCGAGGGTACGGCTCTTTGTTGCCGTATTCCACAACCTTCCTTCAGTTTTTCGGCAACGAAAAATTCAACTATGACCAGTATGGTCTTGCAATTCTGTACAATTTTTAATCCTGACGATCCTTTCAATCCTAAAATAACAACATGAAAATTATTGTTCCAATGGCAGGGATGGGAAAACGCCTGCGCCCTCATACCCTCACCACACCCAAACCACTTTTGCCGGTTGCCGGTAAGCCTATCGTACAAAGATTGGTAGAAGATATTACCGCGATCTGTAAAGGGAAAGTGGAAGAGATTGCCTACATCACCGGGCGTTTCGGCGAGGCTGCTGAAAAACATCTGCTCGATGTCGCAAAAGAGCTTGGGGCAAAAGGCCATATCTTCTACCAGGATGATCCATTGGGCACCGCCCACGCGATATGGTGCGCAAAAGAATGTCTCAAAGGGGAAGTTATTGTTGCATTTGCGGATACACTCTTTCGCGCAGATTTTGATTTGGATCCTTCCGCTGACGGCGTTATTTGGGTCAAATCTGTTGAGGACCCCAGACAGTTTGGTGTCGTGACTTTAGACTCTTCAGGTACTATTCAGGAGTTTGTTGAAAAACCCGAGAAGTTTGTCTCCAACCTTGCTATCATCGGAATTTATTATTTCAAAAGCGGCGAGACCCTATTAAGTGAAATTCAATACCTCCTCGATAATGATATCCGGGACAAAGGCGAATATCAACTCACCAATGCCTTGGAAAACATGAAAAACAAAGGCATGAAGTTTCTGCCCGGTGAAGTGAAAGACTGGATGGACTGTGGCAATAAGGATAATTTATTGGATACCAATAAAAAAGTTCTCGAATATCTTGCCACTGACGGCAAAGAACTTTCTATCTCAGATCCCGGTAAGTTTAGCAATGCATGGATAATTGAGCCCTCTTCTATTGGGGAAGATGTAGAGATTGAAAATGCTATTATCGGTCCTTATGTCTCTATCGGAAAAGGGAGTAAGATTCACAATTCTATTGTGAAAAATACCATCATTCGGGACAATGTTACTGTGCAAGATGCTGTAGTAGATGATAGTATCATCGGTAACCATTGTGTGGTTAAAGGCGAAGCACAGAGGTTGAATCTTGGCGATTTTACGGCTGTATGAATACCCTGACCATCGGTCTGGAGGGAATGCGTTTTTTTGCTTTCCATGGTTGCTACGCCGAGGAAAAGGTCAATGGGAATTGGTTTGAAGTACAGGTAACCATAACAGTGGAGGATAATTTGGCCTCTCAAACGGATCGATTAGAAGATACCACAGATTATGGCTTAATTTATAAAATCTGTAAGGAAGAGATGGAAATTCGTCGTAATCTGCTTGAAAAAGTTTGCTGGGAAATCGGTACAAGAATTTTGCAGGAAGGCCCGGAGATTATTCAGGCAGAAATTAAAGTGATAAAACAAAATCCTCCCATAGCGGGTGAGGTTAGGGAAAGTTGGGTGAGCAGAACCTTCTTCCATAAGAAGGCTTCATGCAACTAGAACCTTAATCTTTGTTATTTCGCTTTTTTATATTACCTTTGCATACCGTTAAAAAGGTGACATGGCCGAGAGGCTAGGCACGGGTCTGCAACACCCTTTACGGGGGTTCGAATCCCTCTGTCACCTCAACCTTTCGGGTTGGAAACCCTGCAAGATTACTTGCAGGGTTTTTTATTTCCGAATGATACCGGACTTATAATGTGCCCCTAGTTCGGTAACCACTTCAATTTGGTAATTGCCAGCTGGGAATTCGCTTAAGTCAAGGCTGATTTTCTTTCCGGATTTTTCCTGCCGCTTCAAAAGCAGCTTTCCCTCGGAACTGTAAAATAAGATTTTATCAATCCTTTCATTGGAGGCATTGCTCTCTATGGTGAGGATGCCATTCGTTGGATTGGGAAAGATCTTAATGCGCCTTTCCATGGCTTCGCTTTCTGTAGAAGTAAATAAGATGTTTATCAAATCCGATTCTGGCGATATGCATCCATTCTGTGTGGTTTCCTGAACGGTATAATCACCGCTGCCATAAGGGCTAATATCTAACACCTGACTGGTTTCGCCCGGAAGCAATCCTGTATAGCGATACCATTGGTTTCCACTCAGGGCTGAAGAGGTTAATAGGTTGCCATTTTGCGTAATGACGGGTTTGGCAGGTGTAGGAAACACAACAATGGACAATTGAACCTCAGGTGAAGTACAACCTAAGTTGTCAATATAAACGGTATAAATTCCACTTGTAGGATTGGCTATTACGGGATTTTGCAGGGTTGAATTAAATCCACCCGGACCTTGCCATATCGGCGTTCCGCCCCCGCTGAATGAGCAACTTAAATTTAATGAATTGCCCTGACATAAAGGATTGGTACCCGCTACATTAATGGGGGCCAGGGGAAGAGGAATAACCGTTAGGTTTACTACTGCCGGTATGGAACTGCAACCTTGATACTGCACGGTATAACTGTATGCACCGGTTTGGTTTAGGCTTAGAGGCGCCAGCCAGGGATTGGATGTTGACGCATTGAAGCCATTGGGGCCAGTCCAGGAATAAGTTGCTCCGGATAAAACGGTTCCAATGAATTGTATCGAGTCTCCGGCGCAGGGAGAACCCGTATATATGGCCGTGGCAGTAGGGGCATATTGGACCATAATCCAGCTGTTTTTAACGGCAAATGAAGAGCCATTCGCATTGCTTGTGATGAGGGATACCTGATAAGTCCCCGGAGTGCTATAGGTAACTGTTGGGTTTTGTAAAGTAGAATAGGGACTGGAAGATCCGGGTAAAGTCCAGTTCCATTGAGTTGGGTTATTCCCGGATAAATCTGTAAAATTTACCGGATACCCGGCACAAACTGTATTGACAGAGGAGGTAAAGTCTGTTGATGGCGCAGCCGGATTACTGCTGACATATAGAGGGCTTTCCCATACGCCTCTTCCATAAGTGGCCGCTCTTAGGTTTCCACTGCCATAATGTATCTCCAATTCTGAAACCACCACTACCGGTAACCCATTATTATAATACACCCAATCTCCTAAACTATTGTCCCGGTAATACACCCCAATATCGGTCCCAATATATAAACCATCCTGAGTGCCTCTCTGGTAAATAATGGTATTCACCGGGACATCGGGCAGGGTGCCTGAGTAATCCGTCCAGCTTAAGCCCCCATTGGAAGAATAATATACACGCGTAGTCCCGGCGGTCCAGGAGGAATTGGCTAACCATATTCGGTTCTCATTCAGGGGGTCTGATGTGATCGAGGTAAAGCTCCCGGTATGAGGCGATGGGGTTATGTTAGTCCAAAATTGCCCTCCATTAGTGGTTCGGTATACTTCGTCATAATGCCCGGTATAAATTCTGGAAGAAGACGCAATGCATACTTCCAGAAAATCCATATTGGTGCCGGTAGGAATACCATTGGAAATGGTGATGAAGTTGTCTCCATTGTCTGTGGATTTATACACTTCATCATAGGCAATATAAAGTGTATTATGATCCGCAGGATCTAAACAATAAGGTGTAACCCAGGCGCCATTATCGGGATTAGGGAGATTGCCGGAAATATAGGTGGCAAAGGTTTGGCCTCCGTCATTACTTCGTGAGATAGAGCCATTCACATAGGATCCATACATGATGGTAGAATCCACCGGGTCAATGATACATTCCATTCCATCTCCTCCGGTTGCTTCTACCCATTGTCCATTTCTCAATAGCTTACTTCCATTATCCTGAAGCCCTCCAAGAATCACATGTGGATTATAAAAGGCATTGCTGAGACGATAGTATTGTCCAATGACGGGGCCTTGTTGCAAATGGGTCAGTTCAGTCCAGCTATCCCCGCCGTCAGTGGATACAAATAAACCGCCGTCATTACAGGCAAATAAATGGGAAGGACGATTGGGTTGAAACGCAAGAAAATGTTGATCTGCATGTACCTCCGCCAGTCCTGTAAACTGGTACCACATGGACTTGCAGGTCCAGGAAAGCCCGGCATCTGTAGATTTCCATAGGTTGATTCCCCCGGTATAAAAAATGTTTGCATTGTTGGGGTCAATATCAAATGCTAAATCGTACCAGCCCTGTCCTCCACTGCCTGAACCATCATCTGAATAGTCCAATAGATTTGCGGTGGTGCCGGAAAAGACTTGAGTAAAACTCCCGGAGCTCCCGGATGTGTAAGAGGTGTAGATGCCTTCCAGTCCGTTGCTGCCGTCTTCAGAGCACAATAAAGCAACAAGAGTAGGATTCGCTGGGGATACGGCAATATTAATTCTGTTGGAATTGGTATTGGTGTAAACTGTCGTCCAGGTGGCGCCCGCATCCGTTGTGCTTAACACTCGGACATCATTGGCATCCCGATAGGTGGAGGCATACCAGGTGTTGGGGTCTCCGGGTTTCATTTCGATATCTCTTGCACCTGTCGTTTCTACCTGAGTCCAGGTTTGCCCCCCATCGGTTGTGCGGTAAATCCCATCACTTGTGGCGGCCATTAATACGGCCGAATTGATAGGGTCCTGAATCAGGCGATTAATCTGATAGGATTGTCCCGGATTCCAACTTAACCCGGTTGGATTCCAGGTGAGACCGCCATCCGTGGATTTCCATACGCCAAGACTGTGGGTATC
>CANHCC010000186.1 GCA_947459115.1 Bacteroidota bacterium
GACCAGGCATCCTGAGTATAGCTGATTTGTAATTTAGAAAATGGCGTGTTGGAGGGAAGGATATCTTTCCTCAGGTAAACACTACCAAGAAGGGTTTTACTCTCAAATCCATAAGCCGGCATTACCGTAAACCGGAATTTAGGGGAAGGCAACACCTGATTGCTGAGCCATAAGCCCGCCAATAAGCCATCTGTTGTATTGCCACCCAATATCGGTAAAGCATACACAGGAAAAACATCCGGACGATCTAGTATAGGGAATACCCCTATCTTGAGTGGCCTGACATGTTTTAATATACTGCGGTGATACACTGTATTGTTTTTAATATTTACCTCAGGCATGGCTCTATCCGTATTCAAACGAATCTGTGTGTAAGCGCCTTCAGGTTTGTCCAACAGTTGAAGTTTACCGGAGAATGGTTCTGTCCATAGAGATTTAACCGTTTGCTTCCCATCGAGCCAGGACACCTGAACCGGAGCAGGGGTGGAAGTTGGATTCATCAAGGTTAAAGCCCCCGTCTTCTTTTTATAATTTGCAATTCTGAAATCCGGTGCGGCACCCTGCTCTACCATTCCCTTAAAAAACCAGTCCATTTTTTTACCGCTTACTTCTTCAAAAACTGCCTGCATATCCTCTGGATAGGGATGTTTGAAAGACCAGCGTTTATAGTATTCCTGCATGGCTTGATCAAACAAGTCGGTTCCCAGATAAGCCTCAAGATAATCCATCAAGCGTGCCGCATAGCCATAGATAACTACCCCATAACCGATCTGTGAATAATAATCCGAAGGCATACCCGGAGGTAAGGCATTTCCCTGCCTTTGGGAATGAATCCAGGCAATTTCGGTAAGGTCCTGCATATTGCTAATCCCAATATTCAGTTTAAGCCCATTCACATTAAGGGTGGCTTTGGTGGAATCTGAATTAGCCTTACGAATAGCCTCTGATTTTTTTCGGGTATATAAGGTCTCATAGTAAGAATTGATGCCCTCATCCATCCAGGGGTATTTGCGCTCGTTCGAGCCTAGAATACCATAAAACCAATTGTGTCCGACTTCATGCAAAATAACCTGCTCAAGGCCTGTAGTATCTCCTACACTTCCAATCACCGTGATAGTAGGATACTCCATCCCCCCCCCGGCCAGTAAAGCCCCATCCACAGCACTTACAACACTGTAGGGATATTCCCCTACCTTTTCGGAATACCAGCGAATAGAGCGTTCAAGAAATTCACATCCATATTTCCAGTTCTTCTCGTTTTGTTGTTTGTAATAAGCTCTTGCAGTAATTTTTTTACCGGATACCAGGGTAAATTCTTTTTGACAGATCTGAAAATCCGGATCTGCAAACCAGGCGAAATCATGAATATTATCCTGCGTGTATTCAAATGTTCTTTCACCTTGAGGGGCAACTATTTTTTCTCCCCCAACCAATGCTTGAATCAATTGATTTTCGGCCGGCGTTTGACACTCCCCTGTGGCGGCTACCACATAGCCGGCTGGCACCGTAATTTTAACAGAGAACCGGCCATACTCACTGAAAAATTCTCCCTGATCAAGGTAAGGCATAGGATGCCATCCTTTGTGGTCAAAAACTGCCGGCTTGGGATACCATTGAGAAATTTGATACGCCTTTCCCTCCCTACCGAGTCTTGAAAAATTGGTGGGGATGGTCGTTCGGAAAGGAGTTGAAATCACAACCGTCTGTCCCGGCAACAAAGGTTGATGCAATTGAACTTTCAGAACATCGACCCAATCCGGATGGAGTTCTGTTTTTAAAGATTGTCCATTCACCGAGAAAGCCAAACTGTCAAGATTGCCTTTATCACGCTTAGAGGCAAAATGAAAATCCACACTTCCGGACTCCGCTTTTCTTCTGGCAAATTCAGAAGAATTAGAAGAATAGGCCTTAGGCCAAAGATGAAACCATATATAATTGAGCGTTTCGGGCGAATGATTGATGTAAGTAAGATTGAGATGCCCATGAATCTGATGTTGGGAAGTATCTAACCTTGCTTCAATGGCATAATGTGTTTGTTGTTGCCAATAGGATTTAGGCGCCTGTGCCAGCAAGGCCCAGGGAATAAAAAACAGAAAGAAAGTTTTCATACTGCAATTTATGAAATTTTTTCCCTGCTGCAAGGTGAACCTTGCAGCAGGGAAAAAATTTCATGCAAAATAGCCCCATTGCCCCCAAGCGGTTGAGATATAATTTAATTTTCTTATTTTTACCTAATGAATTCGTCTATGAGGTCACTGTATATTGTTTTATTCTTGGCGCTTATTGGCCTTCTTAATCTATCGGCCTGCAGAAGAAACTGCGTTCGTCACCCTGGATGTGCGACTCGCCCCAATAGTGGCCCCTGCCCGGATGCATCCACCAAATGGTATTTCGACCGGGTTGACAATAAATGTAAATCCTTCACCTATGGAGGATGTGGCGGTGTAGTGCCTTTTGAATCCAAAGAGGACTGCATGAAATCCTGCAAGTGCCAAAACTAATCCCCCACCCTCTTTTTTAATCTCGTTTCAAAAAAAGTCTATCGCAAGGAGCTCCTGAACAGAGGCAACCCAAATGTCTGAGCCCGAGTGTTGCGTATCTGAACCGATTCCAACGGTGCTACACCCAGCCCGTTTTCCGGACATAATATCCCTTTCCCGATCTCCAATCATCCAGGATTGCCCGGGAAGGATTTGATATTTCGCACAAGCCTTTTCAATCATTAATGAAGAAGGCTTACTCAATAAATTCTTGGAAATATCCTTATGAAATGGACTCAGATAAATCGCATCCAATGGACACCCCTCCATCTTGAACTGCTCTGCCATCCAAATATGCAAAGTATCCGTTTGCTCTATAGAATAAATACCCTTTTGAATGCCTCCCTGATTGGTAATCACGACCAATAAATATCCTGATTGTCTGGCTCTAAGGCAAAGCTCAAAAATTCCGGGCTCAAATTCAAATTCCTCACGATTGAACACATAATGGCCCATTTCTTTATTAATGACTCCATCCCGATCCAGGAAAATCGCTTTGTTCATACATCTTAATTAACAGCACACGAAAGTACATAATAATCCCAGCTTGGGGTAAGCCGGAAGGTTTTGTAATTTTGAACGACATGCGTCCTAACCCTAGTATTATCCTATTCTTTGACAGTGAATGCCTCTTATGTTCCAAGTCGGTTCAATGGCTAATTAAAAGAGACCCTAAGGGCCTCATTACCTTTGCACCGCTTCAGGGCGAAACAGCCCGCCAACACCTGACAGCAGCATATATTTCTGGATTAAACACCGTTGTCCTTAAAAAGGAAACTGAAATTTACATCCGATCTCAGGCGATTCTACACCTTTGTAAATACCTTAAAAGCCCCTGGTCTTGGCTATCCTATCTAAGATATATTCCAAGACCTATCCCAGATGCCTTTTATAGACTCATTGCAAAATACAGGAGACACCTGTTCAAAGGCAATCCCAATACATGCCTGATAGGCTATGAAGATAGAATTTTAAAATAAAAGGGCTGCACGCCGGATAAGCCAAAGCCTACCTGGATATTAATTACCCGACTTAATAATTCGACCCACCAAAGTCCCTTTATCGGTGGTGACCTTTAACAGATAATTACCTTCCGCAAAACCGGAAATATCAAAGTGATACAAGCCACTGACATCTGATTCAAAACCCACTTCCCGACGGATAACTTTTCCGTCCATCGTGAGCCACTCCGCCTCCTTTAACAGGTCACCTTCATTTAATCGAATCGAACATTTATCCTTCACAGGATTAGGATATAACTCTGGAATACTACCGGTTGCCAATTCATCCGTTGACACGCCTGTTACCACCTTAAATATAGAATCGGTATTACACACATTATAGGCGATAAGTTTTACCTGATAATTTCCATTAAAGAAATAGTAGTGATATGGATTTTTTAAATTGCTTGTCCCCCCATCTCCAAACTCCCACTTATAGGCATCCGCATTGGTTGTCAAATTTGTAAACCAGACAGTATTACCATTCTTCACATAGGAGAAGTCAATCGTTGGGGGCGTTGAGCTGTATCCTGTCACAATGGAAACATTGGGCAGATTAGCTCTGGAACATCTTCCATCATATATTTCTGTAATACGATAAGAGGAAGTGGCCGTTGGGAAAACGGTTAGAATGTAAGGATTTGAGGTAATCCCATTGATGGCGGTTACCCCAGCGCCATTGGTTGAATATCTCAAATCCCATGGACCGGGGCCATACATGGTGATAGAAATGACAGCTGAACCCGGGGTACAAATCGTCTGGTCATTACTCAATACCGCCCAAGGCCTTTGATAGACTATAACAACAGGCTCTCCGGAATAAAACCCGGGGCAAATGTCCCAGGCATTTTGCAGACTGTAAGTGGTCGTTGCGGAGGGCGTAACATTAAACACATAAGGACTCGTGGCAATTCCGGATACGGAGACATTAGAAGTACCGTCAAAATAGGTCACATTCCAGGGTGGCGAACCACCACTTAGATTAATGGATAATTGTGCGGCATAACTCTCACAAATAGTTTGAGTTCCTGTTAGAATAGCACTGGGAGGAGTAAGAACAACTACCTTGGTTATGGCCTGCGTGTCCGGAATACAAGTACTGCCGGCATCTAATACCCTTCTATACCAAACATTGTTAGCGTTAACACCAGGCTGAAAATCCTGAAGCGTAGCACCAGAAATCGAACTCCATACAATACTATCCGTGGAAGATTCCCATTGATATAAATAAACCCCGCTTCCCCCGGAAGGGATTGCACCGGTTACCAATGCAGGTAAAGTACCGGCACAGATGGTTTGATTGCTCCGGATAATATTATCACCGGGGGTATTTTGATATTCAATCAACACTGCCACAGCGGTGTCATTATCACACGCCCCGGAACTCAGAACCCGCCGGAAATATGTACTTTGAGTCAAAGGATCCGGGATTAAATCTTCGGAAGTTCCTCCCGGATAACTTAACCAGGAAACATTATCGTTAGAATATACCCATTCATAAAACACTCCACCTAATCCACCGCTAGACAAGGATCCATCCAGAATACCGGCAATGGGATTCCCACAAAGTGTTTGTGCCCCGGATATCTGATTTGGTCCCGGACGGCTATATACATCCAACAGCAAATAAAACGAGCTATCTGCAGGACAAACACCGGAACTAACCACCCGACGGTAATAAGTTCCTACTGTCATCACACCGGGTTGAAGGAATGCACTCACGGCTGCCGGATGATTGAACCAGTTAAGATTATCTGTACTGGA
>CANHCC010000187.1 GCA_947459115.1 Bacteroidota bacterium
ATCTGATTTGCCGCCCAGGTAATGGTTTGAATCATATTATCGGCCAACCTTTCGCCTCCGTTAGGGGTAAATAAGGTCAGCATATTTGAACGATTAACATCTACGACATGTCCATCCTGACTGCCACCCTGATGTTTCGCAGACAGGCTGACCGGAATTGTAAAACCTGCATTACTTACATCTTGTATCGTTGAGTTGTTAAGGTCACGAACACGAACCAAAACGGAATTAAAGCCGGATACCCCATTAATAACCCAGGTCGTATTTCCCTGAACCGCCAACTCAGAAGGAACAATTACAGACCAACTACTTCCGTTGTTCGTTGAGATGTCAACACCGACCTGGTTCACATTCACACTTGTCCAGGAAATGGGCAATGTTTGTCCTTCATAGAATAACTCCCCTCCATTAGGTGATATAACGGTTATGGTTGGGGTTACATTAAGATTAAGACTATGACCATCAAATGAACCTCCAAAGTGTTTAGCTGGGTCAGCGATTTGAATCATAAAGGCGGCATCGCTTACATCAAATACAGTCCCTTGATTTAAAACATCAGAAATTCTAATCCGGCCATTCAGGGTATTTACTGCAGGAACAGTCCAATTATAGAAGCCAAGATTACCCGGTTCACTCGCGCTTATCAATATCCAGTTACTTCCATTATTGGTGCTGTATTCTAAGCGAACATTAGCGATGTTATTCGCTGCCCATGTAATCGTTTGAATGGCATTGTCAGCGAGTCGTTCACCTCCGTTGGGCGTAAATAAGGTCAGGGCATTAGATATATTTACATCCTGAACATGACCATCGAAACTGCCACCGCCAAATTTTTGCACCTCAAGGGGGATGGTAAAACCTGCATTGCTGCTATCTCTAACAGCAGGATTTGTTAAATCAACCAACCTCACCAATAAAGAGGATTGCCCATAAAATCCGGAAGAGATCCAGGTGGTCGTACCTAATGCAGCAAATTCGGACGGAATAACAACTGACCAGGTACTTCCATTGTTAGAAGACACCTCCACAGAAATCTGATTCACATTCACACTTGTCCAGGTAATAGGTACTGGCTGCCCATTGTAGAAAAATTCACCCCCGTTAGGGCTAGTCACTGTAATGGCTGGTGGCACACTCACATTAAAGGAATGCCCGTCAAAAGAACCTCCAAGATGTTTACTGGCGGAGGGAGTCTGAATCATGAAATCAGCATTACTGATATCATTTAAAGTTGTTTGATTTAATACATCCGATACACGAACACGAGCGGTTGTCGTATTCAGTGCGGGGACAGTCCAATTAAAAAATCCGGTATTTGCAGGTTCGCTACCACTAATTAGAGTCCAGTTGGACCCATTGTCTGTTGTGAATTCAATTCGAACATTTGAAATGTTATTGGCAATCCAAACGATGGGTTGCTGAGCGCCCTCCGGATACCTTTCCCCTCCATTGGGTACTATAACCTGAACTGCATTAGCAGCGTTGATATCCATAACATGGCCATCAAAACCAGAACCTTTATGCCTGTCCTGAGTATAGAATGGAATCGTAAAGCCTGCATTACTGGTGTCACGAACTAACGGATTACCTACTTCTGTTAATCTTACTAAAACAGTACCATTTCCTGTTGTACCGCTCACAAACCAGGTAAAGGTACCAACAGAGGCAAACTCGGCAGGAGAAATGGTATTCCAGGTACTCCCACTATTGGAAGATATTTCAATACTTACCTGATGTAGGTTAACACTGGACCAGTTAATGGTAAGGGGTTGGCCTTCATAAAAAATCTCTCCCCCATTAGGGGTATTAATCACAACAGATTTGGGTTGATTTAAATTGGTGGAATGACCATCATAGATACCACCAAAATATTTGCTTGCCAAAGGCTCTTCAATAAAAAATACTGAGGGGCTAACTGCAAAATAAATCGAAGGATTCAACACATCTGAAACCCTAACCTTAACAGTTGAACTGATGATCTGAGGCACCTGCCAATTGAATGAACCCGTATTGGCAGGTGTGCTGGCAATGATTAATTGCCAGTTTGAACCATTATTAGTGGTATATTCCAACCTTACATTCGCAATACTACTTGCATTCCAACTTATGGCTACTACTGCATTTTGGGCAAGAATCTCTCCTCCGACCGGATAGACTAGTTGTATGGCATTGGCACCATTGTTGTCTATCGCATGTCCATCATACCCACCCCCTCTGCTCTTCTCACTATACTGGAAAGGCAAACTAAATCCGGCTGGATTTATGCCGTTCACAAGTGGATTGAATTCATCCCGAACCCTTATTCTTACAGTTCCAGAGCCAAAGAATCCATTTGCAACCCAGGTAAAATTACCCGGTCCGGCCATCTCAGAGGAATCTATGACAGTCCAGGTGGAACCATTATCGGATGAAATATCTATCGCGACACTTGTCACATTGACACTGCTCCAAAGAATAGGAACGGATTGTCCGTTATAAAAAATCGAAGCACCCACCGGAGCGGAAACTGTAATACCGGGCGCAACATTCTCATTCATGGAATAACCATCGCAACAGCCGCCAAGATACTTACTGGCGAGTACCGGCTGAATACTGAAATTTGTCGAGCTTGTGTCAAAATAAAGGGATTGATTTAACACATCTGAAACCCTAACACGGACAGAATTCGAGACAATTGGAGGTAACAACCAATTATAAGCACCTATATTGGCTACCTCATTGGGACTAATTAATATCCAACTTGAACCACTGTTGGTACTATATTCTATCCTGACATTCGAAATATTATTTGCATTCCATCGGATCAACTGCACGGAACTTTCTGCATATACCTCTCCGCCATCAGGAGATAATAACTGGATAGCATTGGATGCATTCACATCGACGGATGCCCCGTCATAGCCTCCACCCAGAAACTTTTGAGAAAGGAGTAATAAATTGGTGAAGGGCACATCTGATACATCCTGTACCAAAGGGTTAACAACATCCTTTACACGAATTAATACTGAATTTTGTCCATAAAATCCGGTAACAGTCCAGGCAAAAGCACCCACAACAGCCGGCTCTGCCGGTGAAAGAACAGACCAGGTAGACCCTTGATCACTACTAATCTCTATGGCAACCGTAGTGACATTTACACTCGTCCAGGTTACATTGACCTGCTGACCTTCAAACCAGGTCAAATTCGTATTCGGGGATGTGACCTGAATAGAGGGTGGCAGATTCACATTCATGGCATACCCATCTCCAAAGCCCCCCAGATATTTATCATTAGCCGGAGCAGAAATGGTCAAAACATTATTACTGGTATCCCGAACCGTACCCTGATTTACCACATCCAGGATTCTCACCAACACCTGGCTGGAAGGAGTTGGAGGAATGCTCCAATTGTAGGTAAATAAATTTCCCGGTTCGCTGCCACTAACCAATTGCCATACACTGCCATTATCGGTACTATATTCAATTCGTATCGCACTGATATCGTTGGAAGCCCATTGGATTTGTTGCACCGAAGCAACGGCATAGGACTCCCCTCCATTCGGACTCATTAATCGCAGAGATTGGTTGGCATTGACCCCATAAGAATGGCCATCAAAAGCACCTCCCAAATGTCTGGACGCGGAGAAGAAGGGAATAGAAAATGGGGTATCACTGGAATCTCTCACGCTTGAGTTATTGGCATCAACCAAACGAACCAAACAAGTATTGGTACCATACAGGCCTGTTACCGTCCAATCAAAAAATCGCGTACCGGTTGGGATATTGGTTGCGATGGAAGTCCAGTTACTCCCATTATTGGTACTAACGTCTATATTGAGAGCCGTTACCCCTATACTATTCCAGGAAATGGTAGCTAACTGTCCCTCATACCAATTTTCTCCTCCATTCGGCGTTACAACTGTAAGAGAGGGAGCAGAATTAACACCAAATACATGACCATCAAAACTACCACCTCTGTGCTTATCAGAACTTGGAACAGCTAATGAAAATGCCTGGTTACTGACATCCAAAACCGTCGTTTGATTGAATACATCCGAAACTCTTACAAGGGCCTGCTGGGTTGAGACAGGTGGAACCTGCCAGGTAAAAGCGCCTATATTGCCGGGCTGGTTTGCAGAAATTAAATTCCAATTGCTGCCATTATCTGTGGAGTAATCTATACGAACATTACTTACCCCATTGGCACTCCACAATATGGTCTGAAGGGAGGATTCTGCCCATAGTTCTCCTCCATTGGGGAATACTACTTGGATGGCCTGATTGGCATTAATATTTGAAGCATGACCATCTCCATCCCCCCCCTGATACTTTTGGGCAACATTCAATAGTATGGTATGAGCCGGACTGCTATTGGATGCAATTAAAGGATTAAAAGAATCCTCGACGCGAACCAAAACAGAATTTACGCCATCAAAACCACTCACCACCCAGGAAAATTGCCCAAGGGAAGAAGGCTGACCCGTTGCAAGCGTGGACCAGGTACTCCCATTGTCACTCGAAATCTCTATGTCAACCTGTGCAACATTTACCTGCGTCCAGGTAATATTCACCAATTGACCTTCATACCAAATAATCCCCGGCCCGGTAGGACTGGTAATGGTTATGCTAGGTGATAAATTGGAGTTTGAACTAAATCCATCAAAACTTCCACCCAGGTGCTTTCCTGCAATTGGTGCGTATAAAGTAAATACAGAATTACTTTGATCAAACATCACCTGCTGATTTAACACATCTGCCACCCGAATCAGGTATTGATTGCCCTGACCTGATGGCAACAACCAGGTAAAGCTACCAATGTTGGCTGGAGTTGAGGCAGTAATTAAATTCCAGGAGGAGCCATTATCAGAAGAAAAGTCTAAACGAACATTGTCTATATTGTTCGAAACCCAGGTAATGGACTGGGATGAATTTTCGACATAAATTTCGCCGCCATTGGGGGAGGTCAAAGTAAGAGCATTAGATAGGTTTATTCCCAAAGCATAACCATCGGCAGCGCCACCTCTATTTTTCCCAACTGAATAGTCCGGGATTGTGAAATATAAATCCGATGTATCGCGAATTAAGGAATTATGAATATTGGTTACTCGAATTAATCCGGAATTTAAAGCAGATTGAAAAGGAACTGTCCAGGCAAACTGACCCAATACACTTGGGTAGTTGGCAACAATTAAATTCCATGAACTTCCACTGTTGGTGGAATATTCTATTTGTACATCTGTCACATTGGCCGAAGTCCAGGTAATGGGGAATATGAAATCCGGATATAAAATTTGATTTGAGATTGGAGAAGA
>CANHCC010000188.1 GCA_947459115.1 Bacteroidota bacterium
CCGGTTGGAGATGCTGTGGCAGCCGATCGGTATTTTTATCTTGCTTCTGTACCGGTCTTTATCGGATTAGGAATGCTTTGGGATTTTACCCGGAATAGGTGGGGTAAATCCATTCTTACGCCTTCTTTATTGCTGGTGTTGGTCATGGCCGGATTGACTTGGTTTCAAAGCGGTTTGTGGAAGGATGAAGTCAGACTTTTTGAGCACGCTGTCAAACACTATCCGGAATCTGCAGTGGCCTGGAATAACCTTGGGGCAATGTTTCAGCGGAAGGAGAAATTTGCAGAGGCAATCCCTTATTATGAAAAGGCAATAGCCTTAAGACCGGAGTACACCATCGCCCTATGTAATCTTGGAATTAGTTATGGCCGTACCGGGAATATGGAGAAGGCCATTCAGTTACTTCAGAAAAGTATTGGTACCGATAGTACCCATGCTGAATCCTATGGTAATCTGGGGAATGCTTATGTTATGACGGGTCGTCGGGAAGAGGCCCTTCAATTGTTTACGAGAGCCGTAGCCCTAAATCCACGCTATGTGGAAGCCTGGTATAATTTGGGTATTTATTATCGGGAGAATAAGAACCCTCAAAAAGCGGCGGAGTTTTTTAAGAAGTCCGTAGCGATTCGTAATCAGTTTCCCGAAGGGTGGTGGTCCTTGAGTGCGGTATTGTTTGAGTCAGGGGATCAGGCAGGCGCTATCGAAGCGGCCCGTACCTCAGCAAGGCAGGGGAATCCGGCCGCATCCGAGTGGTTGAGAGTTAATAAAATAAATTAGGTTAGTTACCTACCCACGGATTGAAGACTATCCTAATAACTTGCCGGCCTGTTCCAAATTTACTTCTTCTGCTTTTGTGATATTTTGGCATAATTGCTCCAAAATTTTGTCTTGCTCAAGTCCTTTATTAAAGGCCTCCCGATAAGGGATATTTGTAAATGAGACCATCACATACCGCCCAATAAATTTTTCCGGAAATTTATCTTCCAGTAAATGTTCTACTTCTTTTCGAAGTAAAAATTTAGGGTCAGCTACTTTGTCCCGCATTTCAATGAAATTTTCCAAAGCCATATCGGCTATCGCATCTGCATTGGTTTTTCTGGATTCGAAGTAAGCCGGAAATACCTTGGTCCAATTCATTTCCAGTGCCTCCATCTTTTCATCCATGATAACGCAGTCTTCAAAGGAGCAATTCATGCCCTGTCCAAAGAAAGGAACTATGGCATGCGCTGCATCTCCCAGCAAGGCCAATGAGTCTTTCCAATACCAGGGGGCGCAACGAACGGTTGTTAGGCTGCCTGTTGGATTATTCATAAAGTCCTCGATGAGGGTTGGCATCAATGGGACTGCATCCGGAAATTCTTGCTCGAAAAAGCTCAATACTTTCTCCGGTGAATTTAATGCATCAAAGCCGTTTTCACCTGCGTAAGGAAAAAACAAGGTGCAGGTAAAACTCCCATCGGGATTGGGAAGGGCAATCATCATAAAAGATCCTCTTGGCCAGATATGTAGTGCATTTTTTTCCAGGCGGAAATTTCCGTTCTCGTCCGGTGGAATGGTGAGCTCTTTATAGCCATGCTCGAGGTAGTCCTGAGAAAAATTAAATCGCCCGGCTTTCATTAATTCTAATCTCAACGCGGATGCGGAGCCATCTGTGCCAATGACCGTTTCGGCTTGAACCGAAATGGCCTTTCCGGAAGTCTCTTCCTGAAAATAAACTTCTTTACGATCCAGATTCATGCCGGTGCATCGGTGGTTAAATTGAATATCAACCCCTTCGTGTGCTTCCGCCAGATCCATGAGTTTCATGTTCAGGATGCCTCGGGAAACAGAATAAATCACTTCCGAGTCATTTTTTCCGTAGGCCTGATATACCAGATTCCCGGTTTTATCATGCATGATACGCCCTTTCATTGGGATTGCAATCTCCATAATTGGATCCAGCATTCCAACGGCTTTCAACGCTCGAATTCCTCTTTCGGAAAGTGCAAGATTAATGCTTCTTCCGGCACTTATGCTTTCTTTACGCATATCCGGTCGCCTTTCATATACTTGTACTTTCTTGCCCTTTCGGGCCAGGAATATGGCCAATAGAGAGCCTGCCAGTCCGGCACCGGCTAATACGACAGGAGGATTTTCAGCGTTCATGAGTGAAGAGTATTCAGATTACAAAAACAAAAACAATAATTCAGAGAAGCGATAAACTTCCTGAAAGGTATTATACAAGGGGGTTGGTGCTACCCGAATAACATCCGGATATCGCCAGTCGGCAATGATACCGGCCGCCAGTAATTGGTCAAAGACTTTTTTGCCTTCCGTGCCACCGGCTCTGAGAGAGAGTTGCGCCCCTCTTGCTTCCGGGTCGGATGGGGTTATAATCTCAACCTTTTTTTCAGAAGTTTTATTTCTTTCCTGAATCAGATATTCAAGATAGGAGGTCATCAGTCGGCTTTTGTTTCGAAGAGAGGTCATCCCTGCTTGATCAAAAATTTCCAGAGAGGCTCTTAGCGCGGCCATAGATAGGACAGGGGCATTACTGAGTTGCCAGCCTTCTGCCGTAGGAATAGGGTCAAATTCCGGCCCCATTCGAAATCGGCTTTCTTTGTTTTGACCCCACCAGCCGGCAAAGCGAGGGAGATCGGTTCGGGTATGATGCTTCTGATGAATAAAGACCCCGCCAACGCCACCCGGACCTCCATTCAGATATTTGTAAGTACACCAGGCTGCGAAGTCAACCTCCCAGTTGTGTAACTCCAAGAGGGCATTCCCGGCTGCATGCGCCAAGTCAAAGCCGACCATCATACCTTTGGCATGCCCGGCCTCCGTGATTTTTTGAAGGGGAAATAACTGTCCGGTATAATAATTAACGCCACCCATCAGAACCAGCGCAATTTTGTCTCCATGCTTTGAGATGTAATCCAATATATCTTCTTGCCTTAAACAAATCTCACCCGCTCTTGGTGCCAATTCCAGCAATTCTGTTTCAGGATTGTAGCCATGAAAACGAATCTGGGATTCTACCGCATAGCGATCAGAAGGGAAGGCTCCTTTTTCAATGAGAATTGCAGACCGCCCCTTTACTGGTCTGTAAAAGCTTACCATAAGCAAATGCAGGTTCACTGTGAGGTGGTTCATGTTTACCACCTCAGAGGGTAAGGCCCCGACAAGTCTTGCTGTTTGTTCGGTTAAGAATTCATGATAGGGCATCCAGGGATGACGGGCATGAAAATGACCTTCAACGCCGAGCCTCGCCCAGTCTTCTAACTCTTGCTCAACATAAGTATGGGTTTTTCTGGGCTGAAGCCCAAGGGAATTTCCACAAAAATAAATCTGTGGTGTGCCATCGGGTTTAGGGGGTAGGTGGAATTGGGTCCTAAAGGATTGCAACTCATCTGCCAGATCCAATGCCAATGCTGTTTCCGGGTTCAGATTTGTGTAAGCAGATTGTTCTTCTGAGTTCATCAGGTTAAGATAGGGTAAATAACAGGTCTGGAAGGGCTGGCGTCGCCCACAAATGGCGCTAATTGTAGGTTAAGCAGATAGAGTCCGTCTTTTATCTGGTCTTTCACAAAAATCATTTCTGTGACGGTTCTGTTCTTAAAGGGGTGATAGATTTCTGCATTCGCATGTTGGTAATTCCACCAAATGCGGTGGTTGCTCAACAGGCCTTCGTCAAACAACCGGTCTAATGAAGGAAGGTCGGTGAGTAAATGTCTAAGTGGTAAAGTAGACAGAAAGTGCATGGCCTCATGTGTAAAGAAGGGTGGAGCGGTTTCCATGTAATCCCTCGATGTTTTCTGTTCCGCATTTGGCAGCGTTCGAATCAAAATCGCTGGAAAAGTTAAGGATTCCGGAAAGTGCGACAGGGCTTCTGCCAGGGCTGCTTTGGTAATGAGTTGGTCTTTCGCCTGAAGTGTTGGAGTATAGGTCTCTTTTGTATCTGCAGGTGTTACCGGCAAAATACTCACCAGGCAGGCCGGGATAAGACTATCTCCGGGTTCGATATGAACCGGAATTCTGTCCATTGTTAAATGCCCGATGCCTTCGGTGTGAGTACCGTTGCAATGTGGGGTCAGGGTGTAAGTTTCAAAATTGCATGACCCCCCTTCTCGTGTATCTCCTACAAATGTCCCATCCCGATAAGCAGTGGATTGCGCACGCGGAACCCCATAGGTATTGGGTTGTGGTCCATTAAACGCAAGTGGAATGGATATATCTATGCCTTTGCTAAGGTCAGACATAAAAGTCCATTTATCAAAGTTGATCTGAAGCATCATATCGTTCGGCGAATTTTGTCCACGATGTTGGAAGTGGAATAACCCGTTACCAGAGGGATGGTGATAACGGAGCCTCCATTATCTGTCACTGCTTTATAGCCTGCAATTTGTTCCGGGAGATAATCGTTTCCTTTAACTAATACATCGGGTAATATTTCAGAAATTAGAGATTCGGGGGTTTCTTCCGAAAAAGGAATAACAAAATCTACGGCTTCCAAAGCTGCCATTACCCGAAAACGGGAGGCCTCCGATTGGATGGGGCGATCCGGACCTTTGAGTACCTGAATGGATGCGTCCGTGTTGATTCCTACCATCAGCACATTGCCTAATGTTGCAGCTTGTTCCAGATAGTCCACATGGCCCAAATGCATCAGGTCAAAGCAGCCGTTGGTGAAGACAATCTTTTTTTCAAAAAATTTCAGTTTGAGAACCAGTCGCCTGAGCTTTTCCCGGTCGGTAATAATTTTATCAGATTGGTGATATTTCTCCATAGGTATTCCTCTTTCAAAATTATACTTTTTAGTGCGAAAGAAAGGCGGATATCTCTACTAAGAAATTTTATTATTTTGTACCATATGAATTGGATAGAACAAGCAGAAGTTCTGGTAAAAGAGACCGGGGACTGGATATGCAAAGAGAGAAAGTCATTTTCCCGGGAGATGATTGAAATGAAAGGCAAGAACGATTTGGTTTCTTATGTCGATAGGACCTCAGAAGAAAGACTGATTTCAGGATTGTCAAAGATTCTTCCCGGCAGTGGGTTTATTGGTGAGGAGAGCGGGACAAGCAACCGTGGTAGACAAAATTGGATTATTGACCCCTTGGATGGCACGACGAATTATATTCACGGGGTGCCGGTATATTGCGTGAGTGTCGCATTGGAAGAAGAGGGACAAATTACCTTGGGCTTTGTTTACGATCCGGAAAGAAACGAAATGTTTCGAGCCCAAAAAGGTCAGGGGGCAACCTTGAATGGGACGCGAATTCAGGTGTCCTCAACC
>CANHCC010000189.1 GCA_947459115.1 Bacteroidota bacterium
GAAGTGGTTGGACTTGTCCCGGTTCCACTTCCAGAACCACCTCCACTTGATATGGTGTAAGAAAATGTCGGTGCATTGATATTTCCGGTACTGGTAGATCTTACAGCAGCTTTATTGTAAGCCAAATCTAATTTGTAACCCGGTGCCGGTGACAAAGTAAATGCGATAGTCCCCGCAGTCCCAACTGTTATCACTCGATTCGTTAACCCGGATCCACAGGGTGTACCTGGAGAAACAAAATTCCCCAGCGTAAGGCTAGAAGCAATCACATTCCCTGCCACACTAGCGGGTGTGATGGTATTGGTAGCCGCATATCTGGCCAACAAAACCTGTGCATTCAATTTAATTATTGAAAATAAAGAAACGAACAAGAAGACAGAAAGTAATCTTCCTGACCGAACTAACCATAATCTTTCCATATCTGAATGGCTATTTGAAACTTACAACTAAAATTAATAAAAATCAGACAATTAGGCTACAAAAAGACACTGCTAGTTGCTTCGAAACCAGCACAAAAATAATCTTACAACCTAAGAAAGGTTGTATTCAGTAAATTGGTTACCAAAAGATAACAAAAAAGATTTATGATTCAAATACAATTATCTGGAAATGAATATTTTGATAAATACACACCTCCAATAATTGCCATTAGCGTTAATCATGTGTTAACGCAAGCATAATAAAAAAGAATGAACTGTAAATCCAATATACATTCTCCCTAATCCCCCATTAATCAAAATTCAAGGCTTAACCTTCGTGTAGCCTAATCCCTGATTATAATCCATCTCCCACTGCTGTATAAATTGCACTGCATCTCGGGTTACCGCTTGATTACCGGACATAACAAATGGAACATTCCCCTGCCCTCTCCTGATAAAATCCGCTTTGAACACTGAGAAATGCTGGGAATTCAAAGCCTTAAGTCCCATCAAAGCGTAAACTTTGCCTGCAGGATTTCCATATCGATAAACTTTAATTAACTCGAACGGTGCATCTGCCATGGTAAATACATATTGCAGGGCTGTCAAGTCAACCGGCAAAGCACCAGAGGAGGGCATTCCGTAAATGGTATCCGCATGAATTAACCTTTGCACATTGGGGTGCTGAGCCGAGGGACCATATTGCTGAGCAAAGGACGACAAAGCAATCAGAAGAAAAGCAAACGAGAGCAGAATTTTGTTCATAATATTGAAAACCTCTTACAAATATATCAAATTCCACTGAAAATCATCTTGGGAATCACCCCATTACCC
Source organism: Bacteroidota bacterium (assembly GCA_947459115.1). GTDB lineage: Bacteria > Bacteroidota > Bacteroidia > J057 > RFSG01 > CANHCC01. The sequence continues at coordinate 1,254 of CANHCC010000189.1, forward strand.
TTTCAGCGTTTTTGAATTTTAACATAGACCGGAAAATGATCCGAAAAACCGCCCAGATAATTTTTTCCTGCATACGTTCGATACGGCTCTCCAAAATATTTTTCATGCCGGGATTGCATCCACTGCGGGCGATAGACAGTAGCACTACCATCTAGGATCCGATACCCTGCATCAGGCATCCCTGCGCATTTCAGCAGAATTTGATCCAGAACATGCCATTTTTGTTGGTAAGCATGTGTGCCATCCCCTTTCTCTTGAATAGCAGCCATTGGATTGAACCAATTTTTCTGATGGCAGGCTGAATCCTGAGGCGCTAAAGCCCCGAGAGCAAGACGCACACTCCTATCGGAGGGTTCATCGTTCAAATCGCCCATCAACAACCAGGTTGCACCAGGATAAAGAACAGCAAGTGAATCGGAGATTTCCCGAATCCTGCTAGCAATGTATTGACGATACCGATCTGCACGCTCACCTCCCCTTCTGGAAGGCCAATGACAAACAAAAAATCCTATGGTATCTTTTTCTTTGGTTCTACCGAATACCCACAGCACATCTCTTGTACGAACAATCTGTGTATCCGGCATGAATAAACGAAACGCCTGATGAGATAATACTTTAAAATTACTTCCCTTATACAGGAAACCCACATCAATGCCCCTGGGGTCAGAAGACTCCTCATGAATGACCTTGTATCCTTTGTTTTTAAGCAAAGAACCGGATACTAAATCTTCCAAAACCAAGCGATTTTCCGCTTCACATACCCCTAAAAAGTCAGGCCCTGACGGAGTGCCTAAAGTATCTATCACACGAGAAAGCTGATTCAATTTTTTCCGATACCGTTCCTGACTCCAGCCAGAGGAGGGCAGAAATTCAGCGTCATCCGTATCAGGACTATCTACTGTGTCAAATAAATTTTCGAGATTATAAAACGCAACTGTAAATTCGGGTTTCTGAGCTTGTAGAGAATGACTAAAAAAGCAATTCCAACCTAACAGGACCCACCCAAGAAAGTAAACTATTTTAGGATTCATACATCTGTTTTTAGACGCCCATTTCTTTAAGAAGAAAATCTGCCCCACTCACATATTGCGTTACCCATAACACAAATCGAATATCCACTCCTATAGATCTACTATAACGATCATTCCAGGCATAATCATTAATGGTGGCAGGATAGGCCCGATCAAAATTTATTCCGATTAATTTTCCGTCCGCGTCCATTACCGGACTTCCAGAATTTCCCCCGCTTGTATCGGTATTATAAAGAATGGCCAATGGGATATCTGATTTACCCTTAGGGGCAAAATTGCCAAAGACCTTACTCTCAAACAGACTTTTAATTTTAGGATGGAGCGTATAATCGCCACCCAATGCAGACTTTTCTATCATTCCGGACAACCAGGTCTCAGGCTGATAATGAACCGCATCCTGAACAGAATAGCCCTTAATATAGCCATAAGTCAAACGAAGAGTGGCGTTGGCGTCGGGAATAAACTGGGTCTGAGTTTGCTTCATTTTAACTTCTACATAGGCTGCCAGCAATTGATTGAGCTTCCCTGCCATTGCCTGTGCACCCGGCCGCATGAGATCAGCCTGCTCCTTCAATGCAAACACAAATTGTAACAGAGGATCTTTTAATAGCCGGAGAGAGTCCACCGGCATCCCAATACTGGCATAAGCCACCGCGGGCCGAACCATAATGGACTTCTTACGCCAGGCGACCAATTTATTTTGAACATCCGCCTCTGTTTTACAAGATTTAAACATCCCTTCAATGGCTTGAACCTTCAAGCCAGCAGGCAATTTTCGTGCATCCATCACCATTCTGGTGAGCAATTTCAAATCCACAGATTCATCCATCTCTGTCAGATAGGAACGCATGCGCAAGACAAACTGCTTGCGTACTTTTTCATATTCCTCGGGGCTGGTTGTTTTAGATAGTTTTTCACCGGCATCGATGAGCAAGGAGGAGGCAGATAATATCCCGGCACTGGAATATATCTGGCTCATCCATAAATTCAGAGGTGCTGTTCTATCCATCTCATCAAACACCTGATCGATATTCTTCATGAGTGAGCCAAAACGACTACTCAAATCCGGATCTTGCTGTATAAACCTACCCAGTTCTTCATCTTCGCGAATTCTCTGATTAGTTAGTTGCAATTCTTTTAATCCCTCCAATTTCCCCCGGTAATTTTTTGACACATTTGCCAGTGACTTAATACGACTTGCCACACGAATTTCGAGTGCCCGGTCTTGTTTACCCAGCTCTTTCATTGTCTGAATCTGACTCTCAAACAAGTCTGCAATATAAGGCAATTGATACTTTTCCTGATAGGCCAGAAAGCGGGCAGGTTGATTTCTAAATGTGCGTCCGGGGTAACCCAGGATAAATACAAAATCCCCCTCTTTAACGCCTTCAGGATTAACCTGTAAATGTTTCTTTGGTTTGAAGGGGACATTATTGGGATTATAGGGAGCCGGCTTTCCATCCGGGGAAACATAGGCCCTCAAAAAAGAGAAATCTCCCGTATGCCTTGGCCATTCCCAGTTATCCGCTTCTCCTCCAAACTCGCCAATGTTGCGAGGGGGGACATATACCAGCCTTACATCGCGAATAATTTGGTATCTAAACAAAACATAGGTTCTTCCGGCAAACATTTCGGAAACTTCACACGATAAGCCGGGATTCTGCTCATTTTCGGAAGTTTCAATTTCTTTGATTCTTTTTGCAATAATCGAAAGTCGAGCGGCCGGGTCTGATTCATTTTGAACGGCGGATAACACCAAGTCAGACACATCGCTGTAGGATTGAGTGATCTTGCAGGTAATTCCTTTTGCTTCAATTTCCTCTTCTTGTCTTCTGGCCAGAAAGCCATCTTCGATATAATCATTTTCTACACTGGAAGATGCCTGAACAGCACCAAATGCGCAGTGGTGATTGGTAACAATTAAGCCCTCCGATGAAACAAAAGAACCTGTGCAGCCCCCTACCCTTACCAAAGCATCCGCAATACTAACCCCGCCGGGGTTAAATAACTCTTCGGAGGTCAGGCGCATTCCGGCTTTTTTCAAATCCAGCTTGCTGATTTCAGACATCGGATACATCCCTTCATCCGGTAAAACCCGATAGAAGCCTGTCAAAATCAATCCCACAAGGGCGATAAATCCTAAAAACCTTGCTTTAATAATGGCTTTCATCATACAATGGCGTAATTTTAACAACAAATATAAAGGTTCTTGACAGGATTGATTCATTTCCGGCATTACAGACAAATGAAATTTTCATTTTCAGCATATCTCTTCGTACTTTTCTTTTTACCATGGGGCAACAGGAATGTTGTAAGCGCCCAAAAAAATCATGTGTTTTATTCTGTTGAAGCTGCCCTTAAATCCCCCAATGAAGTTTATATTCTGGATATTTCAGACCAGGGCATCACAGCTCTGCCAAACCAAATAGGACTTCTAAAAAATCTAAGAGAATTACTGGCCGGCGGGAATCAACTTCAATCCCTGCCAGAAGATATCTGCAAACTCACCCGACTCGAAATTCTTTACCTCCCCAACAATAAAATATTCAGACTCCCGGAGCAAATTGGAAATTTAAAAAGATTAAAAGAAATTAATCTCCTGAACAATGAGATTGACCGTCTGCCTCTTTCTTTTAATAAACTGGACTCTATTGAAACACTGGAGTTATTTGGGAATAACCTGATTTCCCTACCCAAAGAAATTTGTTCCTGTTCAAATCTTAGAGAATTAGGGTTATATTTTAATTCCCTTTCGGATGTACCGGCCTGTATTGGGGAATTGAAATCCCTTCAAAAACTCTCATTGAATGGCAATCGCATTTATCGTCTGCCCTCAGGCATTTGCGATCTCCTTAATCTTCAAGAACTTTACCTCGCCAGGAATGAGATACAAAGCCTGCCCGAATGTTTTGGCAATTTGATAAACCTGGAAAAGCTTGAACTTGACCATAACAAACTA
>CANHCC010000190.1 GCA_947459115.1 Bacteroidota bacterium
AAAATCTTCCTTATCTGGTTCTTCAAAATCGGCCGCCACCGGTACTACATAAATTGGCAAATTTGCCAACTTCGCTGCAAGTTCAGGTGAGCGCAAACGCTGAGCATCCTTTTCGGTAGTGACAATGATTTTATCACGAGCCGTCAGCTGCTCAAATTCAGCAGCCAATTTAAGCATATTCTTTCTGGTGAACACATGATGATCAGGATAATCGTGATGCAGAAGGGTTGCTGAATAGCGATTTAATTCTTCCTTTAGAGGATCAGGATTTGCGATACCAGTAATCAAAAGAATAGCTGTTTGCGCATTAATAGTAGTTAGCTTACGCGAAGCACCTTCACGTAGCGGAATCAAATCATCGTAACGTAAATGAGCAAAAAACAAGGCCTGATGTGCTTTGGGTTTTAGTTGTTTACGTACAGACAATTTTTCTGAAGAAGATAGACTTCTAGGCGATTTAGTGACTACAATAATATCGGCTCTGTTTTTGGCACACATAGGTTCTCTCATATTACCGGCAGGCAATAGAAAATCTAGTTTATACAAAGATGAATACTCGATCAATAAAATCTGAAAACTGGGTTTCAAAGCCAGATGCTGGTAGGCATCGTCCAAGAGAATCAGGTTATGGTTTGGCTTTAACTGCTTAATCCCGAAAACACGGTCTTCGCAAACAGCTATGGTTTGATCTGGAAAATGTTGTTTAAACTGCAGAGGTTCATCGCCCGAATCGGCAATACTATCCTGAATATTAACCAAACGAAAACCCTTTGTTTTACGGCCATAACCACGACTAAGCACCGCCAAATTGTAATCTTTTTTAAATAATTTGACCAGGTATTCGGTCATCGGACTTTTCCCCGCTCCACCAACAGCCAAATTTCCAACTACAATTACCGGCATCTGAAACGAAGTAGATGAGAACAATCCAGTTCTGTACGCCAAATTTCTAAGCAGTATTCCAAGCCCGTATAGCAGGGAAAGGGGTAACAAGAAATAACGTACGTATCGAATCATACCAATGGCTAAAATACATTTTTAAACTCAAATAAGGTCTGAGTGCTACTAAAGTAACGCTCTAGCAAGGCAAAAAAACCTATATTTGACAAAAAAATTTGAGATCATGTTAAAAGGATTTTTCAACGTGCCAACGCCTGTAAATGAAACCGTACTGAGTTATGCTCCGGGCAGTAAAGAGCGTACTTTGCTAAAAGCAGCCTTACAAGAAGCCCGTGCTCAACAAATTGACGTACCGATGTACATTGGCGGCAAGGAAGTTAGAACAGACAAAAAAGTGGCCATGCGACCTCCGCACGACCATCAACATATTTTAGGCTGCTACAGCCAGGGTGATAAAAGCCATGTGGAAGCGGCCATTAAAGCTGCATTGGCAGCCAAAGCAGACTGGGAAGCTTTAGCTTGGGAACAAAGAGCCGCTATATTTTTGAAAGCTGCCGATTTAATTGCCGGGCCTTACCGCTACAAAATTAATGCTGCAACCATGCTGGGCCAATCAAAAAACGCTTTTCAGGCAGAAATTGATGCTGCTTGTGAGCTGATTGATTTCTTACGCTTCAATGTAAAATACATGAGCGAAATTTACCAGCACCAGCCACCGGTTTCGCCTCGAGGCACCTGGAACCGGGTTGAACAACGTCCGCTAGAAGGATTCGTATTTGCGTTAACACCTTTCAACTTTACGGCAATTGCCGGAAATCTTCCTACATCTGCTGCCATGATGGGCAATGTGGTGGTTTGGAAGCCATCCAATACGCAGATTTATTCGGCCAATGTTTTGATGGAAATTTTCCGCGAAGCGGGATTGCCAGACGGTGTTATTAACTTGGTTTACGTATCGGGTCCGGATGCCGGAGATGTAATTTTCAAACACCGTGATTTTGCAGGTATTCACTTTACAGGATCCACAGGTGTGTTCCAGGATATTTGGAAAACCATTGGCAACAACATCCATCTCTACAAATCATATCCAAGAATTGTAGGTGAAACCGGTGGTAAAGATTTTATTCTAGTACACGGTTCTGCCGATGTAGAAGCGGCCAATACAGCTATTGTTCGTGGCGCATTCGAATATCAAGGTCAAAAATGTTCGGCTGCTTCTAGAGTCTATATTGCTAAATCTGTTTGGCCAAAGTTGAAAGAACTGATGCTCCGTGATTTGGCTAGCATCAAAGTTGGACCTACAGAAGATTTCTCGAATTTTGTGAATGCAGTAATCGATGAAAAATCGTTTGATAAGCTTACTACTTACATTGATGCTGCGAAAAAAGATAGCAACTTGGAAGTAATTGCCGGGGGTAAGTACAACAAAAGCAAGGGTTATTTCATTGAACCAACAGTCATCGTTACCAAGGATCCGAAATACGTAACCATGTGCGAAGAGCTGTTCGGGCCGGTACTGACGATCTTTGTTTATGACGACGCAGATTTCGACAAAACTCTCGAAATTATGGATACAACTTCAGACTATGCACTAACCGGTGCAGTGTTGGCCCAGGACCGTTATGTGATTGAAAAGGTAACTTATACTTTGAGAAACGCTGCCGGAAACTTCTACATTAACGATAAATGTACCGGTGCCGTAGTTGGGCAACAACCTTTTGGCGGTGCCAGAGGTTCGGGTACGAACGACAAAGCCGGTTCGATGATCAATTTGCTGCGTTGGGTTTCACCACGTACCATCAAGGAAACCTTTGATCCGCCTAAGGATTACCGTTATCCTTTCCTGGAGCAGGAATAATCAGATCATTCCATATTTTTTCCTGAAGCCTTCCTTAAAAATGGAAGGCTTTTTTGTTTTTTCTAAAACAATTTAGAGCAATTGGGGCTTTCCTTACTTGAAATATTGCTCAGTAATGAAAAAAATTATTTACTCTCTAATGATCCTGGTTCTGACTTTATGGGCTTGCAGTAAGGAAGATTCAGGAATCCAATCGGAGCCAGGCATTTTAAAAACAGTCTTTAAAGACCAGCATTTGGCGTTTGCCTCGAGAACAGATTTTCAAAGCCAACTTCAAAAGTTCAAATCGATTGAATCCAAGGCTAGCCTGACGTCAATACCGGTTCAAGAGCAATTTTATTCCTTGTTGAAATTTGAAACAGAGACCTCTGAGGAGCGTATGATTGCCATCATGGATAATTATCTCTCCTCCAAACAGAAAAGCGGAGTTGATAAAAAGGCCGATAGTTTGGTTTATGCCATCTTACTCAGCGAGTTGATTGAGAGCGATGCCCTGAAAAACCTCATTAATGTGAGAGGTGAAGTGCAAATTGGGGATAGTCTGTATAAAATAACTCCTCTTGGAACACTGTCCTGCCACATTAGGCATCAGAAGGATTTGTTGAGGGTATATGAACAGCTTAGTTCGTTGAATGGATTGATTTTTCGACTCGAAGAACCGAATGCTAAGTTAAAATTTGGGAGTCTGAGTATACAACCATCTGAATTGGCAGGAGTTCTAATAGTAGAAAATGTAGTTTACTTCACAGATACTTTCAGGGATGAAGGAGAAAACTATTTTCGTCTTCCTGAGCTGGAAGATGGTGGTGGGGGCGGCGGAAGCGGCGGTGGCGGGAGTCCACCTCCTCCCCCTCCAGAAAATGATGATCCGTTTGGGAATATGAAAGAAGAACCCATTGATTTTAGAGAAGGTATTCTGAATATGTGGGATACTGTCAGGAAAAATCGGACCAGATATAGATACTTCGATAATAAACATAGAATTTCTGTATTATTTTATAACCGCAATTATTTGGGATTTAAATCTTTGGGTATTAAAGTCAAGTTACAGAAGAAAGGCTTGTTTTGGTGGAATAAAACCGAAGCCCAAGAGATTATAGCAGGTTGGGAAAGGATGGTTTATAAACAGGCCAACGCCATTCCTAGCTTCAGTCGTCCACAAAACGAACCACCTGTATTTGCTAGTCCTTATTCCATTAATCCATATGACCCACCGGCAAACGGATGGTTTACCCAAAATTACGCCTCACTATACGAGTGGCATTTTGCCGAATCATCTCAAGAACTATTTTCCATTGTCATCCCACAATACCTATTACCCTTAACTGAAGAGGATAAATCAATTCCATCAAGTGAGTTCAAACCTTTGATATTAGAGGGTTGGAGAAAATTGAAACAGGTTTTACAAAGATCTGTACCCATGTCGGCATCCGGAGATCCGGACAATTACCCTTTTCCAGTTCATGATATCAATACAGGCAGAACACGCACGCTCTCTATTAATCAAATGGAAAATATGCCCAAAGCATTCAATTCTGTACCATCGGCTAGACAACTATTGTTCCCAGGTCAAAAGATAAGAACCTATTTATCTCCTTATTATGAAAGAAAAAAGAATGTAAAAAAGATTGAATTTGATCTCGATTTTTCCACCGCAACTGTCAAATTGAATTACAATCTGGCATCTCCTCTCTCGGTGAAAAGTGTGTTGAATTCTTTAGAGATTTCCGATTTAGACAACTCTTATGAAGTTGAAGATGCAGATGTATTCGGAACAGTAAAATATAATGGGAGATGGTTAGGTATTCGTTTAATAGTTCAAGTAAATGATTAAAAATGAAAGCTAAATTACTCTCATTCATGCTGTTTTTTTCATTTCAAAGTTTAATACATGGACAAGAGCGAATAAGAACTACTGTATTTAACATCACCGAAATAGGTGCATATTTTGGGAGCAGGGATAAATTGATAAAGGAGGAATTTCATGAAAGCGTTTCGGATACTCATACAGCATACATAATTAGTTTTAGAAATATAAGAGGATGGGAGTTCAATCGAAAATTTTCTTTGGGACTGGGAATCGGATATGAAGGTGTAATAGTTAAAGGCGCTAAAAACCCCGACCAATTGATGGTAGAAGGAGATTACAGGTATTATACCTACAAGTATACGCCTGGGACTTACTATCATACCATTCCTATTTTCGGTCAGGCAAAATACTATTTCAGAAAACATCCAGAATCTGCATTCATCCATTCGAGTCTCGGAAGCTTTTTGAATTTGAACCGGAATGTCAGTAAAAGTTTATTGCTGTGGG
>CANHCC010000191.1 GCA_947459115.1 Bacteroidota bacterium
CAAACGATTTTTCCCTATAAACTCTCCCCATTTTATCCTTACCCGGATGAATTGTTGATGCCAGGTTTGGTGTCCTGGGCCATTCTGAGTGGCCTTGGATTACTGGTATGGAAATACCGGTGGAAAATGCCAGGTGTTTTAGATGGGCTTCTCTTGTTTTTGTCCGGTATTTTGCCTGTATCTCAGTTGATTCCTGTGGGTATTGCTCTTACCGCAGATCGTTATGCTTACTTTGCATCCGCAGGTTTATTGATTGGACTTGTTCCTTTTCTGCAACAAAAAATAACAAAGCCAACTTTGTTTCTCTCCTTCGTTGGTGTGTGTGTAGGCGTCTTTGTGATGCGTATTCAGAAGCAACTTCCGGTTTGGCATTCTGGTGTGGCTCTTTTTGCACAGGTAACCCAACAATATCCCCAAGCTGCTTTTGCCTGGTCTAATTTGGGAACTGCCTATGCAACACAAGGGGATGTTTCCCAGGCTGAAATCTGTTATCGCAGGACATTAGCCGCAGATTCAACCTATAAGGCAGGGTATCAAAATCTTACCACTTTGTTATATGATCGGCAGCAGTTTCCGGAGGCTGGTTTTATTAATCAATTGGCAATACGCAGATTTCCTGAGGATAAGGCTACACAGTTAATGCAATTTCGATTGTCTTGTATTCCGGCTTGCACCAAGCAACAGGTATCAGGCCTGATGAAATGGCTTCAGGAGTTTCCGCATGAACATGGGGCTTGGGCGATTTTGGGCGAGCATTACCGGGCGAAGCATCAATATGCCTCTGCCCAGGCATGTTTTTCATTGGCATATCAGCTTAATCCACATTTTGAAAATTATCAAATTAGTCTGGCGATGATGATGGCAGAAGTAAATCGGGCGAAAGAAGCAGATAGTCTGCTTTCTCAACTCTTGCTCAAGAAACCTCAGGATGTAGTCTTGCTCGCAAATCTGGCATGGGTTAAATACCGTGCTTTTGAATATGCCCGTGCTTCGCAATTGAACCTTCAGGCGATTCAACAGGCACCTCAGGCAGGGATTCTTAAGGCTAATCAGGTAATTTATGAATGGAAAAATAATCGTCCTGCAGATGCCAAAAAATATTATGCCCAGTTTTTAGAATTATCCCCGGATTCCTCCACTTTACAACAGGCTCGAATAGATTTCCTTCAAGCGGGAATTCAGGAGAAGGAATTAGTAGAGAAGGGTGAATAGAAAGAAATGCATCAGAAAAGCCAGTGGACAATAGGATTTATTTTCAAAATTATGATGCATCCATCTTATTTAATAATTTTGAATTACGACCACCTCGGTTTAAAATATGAAACCAAAAGATACTGCTAAGCTAAAGATTCCGCCTAAATCCGAGATTTCTTACCCGGTCTGGATAAATTCTCGCCTTCTAATGGGATTGGCGGCTATCCTTTCTGTCATAGTCTTTTATCCGGTAATCAACAATGGCTTTGTATGGGATGATACGCCTTATGTAACGGAGAATCCCTATTTCAGAAAATTTACTTCAGAAATATTTGGGGCTTTCTGGATGGGTAATTATCATCCCCTTACGCTATTGAGTTTGTACCTGGACTTCCTGATTGCAGAGAATAATCCATTAATATACCATCTTCATAACTTAGTTTTACATCTAGGCTCCACGCTGCTTATAGGGTTCCTGTTAACGCGTTATAGTGGAAATGCCATAACAGGATGGTTAGGTGGGTTGCTCTATGCAGTGCATCCCATTCATGTGGAATCGGTGGCATGGATATCCGAAAGAAAGGACTTGATTTACGGCTTTTATTATTTTGCTGCCTTGTTGGCATGGGATGAATTTAGAAGAACAGACAATCGAAAATTTCAAATTCTTACGCTGTTGTTATTTGTTCTTTCCTGCTTAGGGAAAGGGATGGCTGTTACCTTGCCTGCGGTCATAGTACTCTTAGATTATTTTCATTACAATCGTAAAATTCTGGTTATTGTTCAGGATACAATAGCCGGTTTTTTAGTCTCTTTGATTTTTAGTTTAGTCGCCATTGCGGGTCAAAAAGAATCCTCAGCCATGAGAGAAGGCGGTTATTATTCTGTATTGGATCATGCGGCCATTGGCTTTACAGGCTGGTTTCATTATTTGCAGAAACTTATTTGCCCTTATCCTTTGTCTGCGGTTTATACCATGCCTTTGAAAGATCCGGTTTCAATGCTTTTTCCTAAGGTTTTTTATATCTGTTCCTTCGCTTTCCCTTTGGTAAATGGTCTGATTCTTTGGAAAGGCAGCAATCGGGTTCGTGTTATTGCGCTATCGTTTACTGTTTCGGTTGTGCATGTGTTATTTGCCCCTGTTGGAAGCGCAATGGCCTCTGATCGTTATATGTATGTGCCTTCTTTATTCTTTTGTTGGGGTATTGCAGAACTTGTTTCTCTGAATTGGAAAAGGTCATTGGGGAACATTAGAAATGGTTTAGTGATAGGTACCGTGGTCTTAGTTATTCCTGTTTTCTCCTGGCTTACCATGGAGAGAACCAAATTATGGGAGAGTAATTTTATTTTATTTAGTGATGTCGCTAAACAATATCCCCATGATTTGCTGGCGAATAATAATATTGGACTACATTATGTTAAAACCAAAGAGTTTGATAAAGCCAGAGAGGCCTATACACGGGTCGTTACCCATTATCCGATGGATTACACAGGCTATTTCAATATGGGGGTTTCCTATAATTTGCAGGAAAAGGGCCGGGAGGCTATGTATTATTTTAAACGGGTGTTTGAATTAAATCCCGGCTATAAAGATTTGAATTCCCAGTTTGGTGTAGCCGCTCTATTTGCAAAATCGAATGATACAGCAGTTTTCTTTTTGAAAAGGGCTTTGGCCTCTGATCCTAATTTGCCGGATCATTATTTTAATTTGGCTTTGGCTTATTCCCGCGTGGGAGAATTGGATGAATCTGATAACCTTTACCAGGAAGGTCTCAAGAGGGATCCAACCCGAATCAACACATATTTAAATTTAGCTTATAACGAAAGGAAACGAAATAATTCTCAGGCAGAGGAGGCTTATGTTGATTTGGCGGTAGATAAAGGGATAGATCGCGGCACTGCGTTAAGGAATATGGGTATTATGTTAGGGGGGGATGAGGATTATGCCGGGGCCAGGTATTATTATGAGAAAGCTGTCATTTTGAATCCTAAAGATGCAGAGGCATTGTATAACCTGGCTATATCTTACGAGAAACTTGGGGATTTAAATACTGCTATACCGATTTATATACAAGCGGCCCGTTTAGATTACGGCGCCGCCAAGGACTTGCTGGATCGGAATAAAGTACAATATTAAAAGCCTAGTGTCTGTGCCGGGCATGTGCAAATGGTGCTTTTAGAATAATGGTCAAATGTGCCCATAGCGTTGCCCAAAATCCATAGTGGTGTTGTAGGCATTGCCAGCGTTCTTTCATGGCTCTCCACCATTGCTGACCTGATGCCCCTCCAATTGTAAATTTGGATACAATTTGATGAAGATTTCGAATTTTAATATCTTTTTTTACCAATCGAATAAGCCAGTCTAAATCCCCGGTCAATCGATAGTTTGCATCAAATTCAGGGGCAATAGATCTTCTTACAATCAAAGATTGATGACTGACCTTCATGCCGGTTTTTAAGGTGTTAAGATTCAGCTGAGCAGGAACGCCACCTCTTCTTAATCCTAAAGAGAAGCCTTCAGGAGAAATCATTTCTGTATCGCCGTAGTAGAGGTCATAGTCAGACTGCCCCAGAAGAATCTCTTTCAGCGCATTTGCTGAATGTAAATAATCTCCGGCATTTAGAAACCAAACATATTCTCCTTTTGCTAGTTTGAGGCCTTTATTCATGGCATCATAAATGCCTTTATCTTTTTCGCTGATCCAGGTCTGAATTTGATGGGAATGGGCTTGAATCCATTCTACTGTCCCGTCTTTGGACCCGCCATCTATTACGACCAATTCCAGGTCAGGATTTAAAACGGGTTCGATGCTTCTAAATGTTTCCGGTAATTCTTTTACCGCATTATAAGTAACAGTAATAATACTCAAGCGAGGCATAATCAGGAAATTTGAAAGGTCCGGAACTTGTTTTTTTTCTGAGTCATGAGGTTGTAGGAGGTCCGAAAATGGGACATTAAAATACTAATCCACCCATGATATTGGTTCTTGAAAGCCGTGCATACTTTTTTAGAATGCCGGCCTCCCCCAAGCACGGGATTCTCCTCAGATAAAATGGATTGGTTGGCCCTGAATTGAACTAATATGAAACAAAATAATGGTTTCAGGTTCAATGTGTAGGGTGCTATGCCGCGCTTCATTCCTCAAAAATCGGAATTATTTCATCAAGAACCGCATCTGTTGTGTTTCCGTGTAGAACCACAGGACGAATGTCGTTAATTCAAAACTTCCCTGTAATTTCAGGGCATAATGGATATTTCAAGATTGTATCGTTACCGGGTGGTTCTGTATCCTCTGCTGATTTTCAGTGTTTGGCTATTGCCTTCTCTGATGATGCAGGTTGAATGGAAAGGAATTTCCGGGACTTTGCCCCGCTACTGGCAAACCTATGAATGGACCGGTTATTTGGGTGCTGCTGTATTGGCAATTGTTTATTCTATCGAGGCGTCCCAGCGTCGGCCTCAAACGCTGGGGGCACACCTGATGCTGGCTTTGCCCTTTCTTTCGATTCTGCCGGTGCTGTATCAGTACGCGGAGTACCCCGTGCGAAGCTGGGATTATGACTGCTATCAAATTGCAGGGGATCAGATTTTAGCAGGTGAAAATCCTTATTCCGGATTTTACATTTATCCACCTTTGTTGGCTTGGGCTATAGCCAGATTACAAGTGGCTTTAAATAGTGCTGAATGGGTATTTTTTACCTATCAATATCTCCAGCTTTTGTGGGTAGCGGCAATGGTGTTTCAGTTGAAGGCCCTTCTAAGGAAAATGGCGGTGGAAGATTTGTCCGCCGCTCTTATACTGGGTGGTGTTTTGATTTTTAATATTCCTTTGTGGCGCACCATTCATCACAATCAG
>CANHCC010000192.1 GCA_947459115.1 Bacteroidota bacterium
AATTTTCGTAGAACCTCCTATTGGGCTAAATGTTATCTCCGCAGATCAAACCATTTGTAATGGCTCTGTCCCGAATTTGTTAAATGGCTCTCTGCCAACGGGAGGAAACAGTACCTATGCTTTCCAATGGCAAAGCAGTAGTAATAACTTAAATTGGACGGATATCATTGGAGAAACCAATCAGGATTATATTTCCGGAATTCTAATCAATACTGTTTATTATCGCCGATATGTGAACAGCGGTACCTGTTCGGATACTTCTAATGTCGTACGGGTCATCGTGAATCCGGATATTGGCAATAACTTTATTGGGTCGGATCAAACCCTTTGTCAAACTCAGATTGTTGCCTTGTTAAATGGTACGGTGCCAACCGGTGGTAATGGCTTGTATACTTATCAATGGGAAACCAGTACAGACAGCCTAAACTGGGCTTCCACTTCCGGTGGCACTAACCTTAATTATAACTTCGGGGTCATTACCACCAGCCTGTATTTTAGACGCGTGGTATCTTCCCTGCCTTGTCCGCCTCATACCAGTAATGCCGTCTTTGTCTTAGTTTATCCATTAATCGGCAACAATAGTATCACAGCAGATGAGACCATCTGTACAGGCTCCGCTCCAGCGCCTTTCCAAGGTTCCTTCCCAACAGGGGGAACCGGTACTTATCTCTATCAATGGCAAAGTAGTACGACGCCGCTTGGGCCTTGGATTAACATCCCCGGAGAAACCGGTCAGGATTATGCTTCAGGCGCCCTGACCGCTACTGCTTATTTCAGAAGAGAAGTCAGCAGTCTGCCTTGTACCAATATCAGCAATGTCATAGGTGTATTGGTGAATCCGGTGATTGGAAATAACCAAATCTCCACCAATCAGACCATCTGCCAAACCTTTGCCTTCCTACCCTTGAATGGAACCCTGCCAACAGGCGGAAATAATGTGTATCTCTATGACTGGCAAAGCAGCACAGATCAGGTGTCGTGGACTTCCATGGGCATTGGTTCTCAAAATCTGCCTGCACAAAGTCCTTCGACCAATACTTATTACCGCCGCGTGGTCAGTGCCGGAATTTGTCCGGCCCATACCAGCAATACCGTGAGCATTTGGGTAGAGCCTACTCCGGGTAACAACATTATTGGGAATGAACAAACCATCTGTTCTGGATGGGTACCCTTGCCTCTGACTGGAAGTGTGCCAACTGGTGGTACGGGTATTTATAGTTATTCCTGGGAGAGTGCAGCTTTACCTGCACCACTGAATTGGTTGCCGATTACCGGTGTCAGCGGACAAAATTATCAGCCTGCTACCCTGACGCAAACTACTTACTACAGAAGGCGGGTCGCAACAGGTATCTGTCCCGCTTTTGTAAGCAATGATATCATTGTTTGGGTAGATCCCGTGATTGGCAATAATATCGTAGGTGCAGATCAAACCATTTGTTCCGGCACTCAACCGGCAATACTGACGGGGAGTCTGCCGACCGGAGGAAACAATACATACACCTATCAATGGCAGGTGTCTTTGAACAATGTCGCCTGGGCTAATATCCCCGGAGAAATTAATGCCGCCATGCTGCCTCCGGTATTGACACAACATACTTACTTCCGTCGTATTGCATTTGCCGGTGTCTGTGATCCATCTACCTCTTCGGTTATTCGAATTACTGTAAATGATAATATCACCAACAATCTGATTACAGCCAATCAAACCATATGCTTTAATCAGAATCCTGCTGTCCTTACGGGTACCTTGCCTTCTGGTGGAGGCGGTATTTATACTTATCAATGGCAAAGCAGCACCAATCAGGTCCTTTGGAGTACGATTGCGCCATCCAATGTTCAAAGCTTCTCCGGTCCTCCACTGACTCAGACGACCTGGTTTCGTCGCAATGTGAGTGGTGGCATCTGTCCTTCCGTGACCAGTCAGGCACTTCAGGTGACAGTGCTAGATCCGGTTGGCAACAATATCATCAGTGCCAATCAGACTATTTGTGCCGGACAAAATGCTGCTACTTTAACCGGCTTAATCCCTACAGGTGGGACATCACTCTATACCTTCCGTTGGGAAAGCAGTACGGATGCGGTCAATTGGTTACAGATATTTGGTGTGACTACGCCCAATTATACACCAACTCAGCCTTCTGCCTCTGTCTATTTTAGAAGGGTAGCGGTCTCCGGGCCATGTACAGATAATTCCAATGCTATTCAGATTCGGGTGAATCCGGTGCCGGTGCTGACCGCCGGAGATGCTGCGATTTGTATTGGCCAATCGGCTACCCTGACGGCTTCTGCCAGTGTCGGGGGTGGGGTATTCACCTGGAATGTGCCACCATTTAACACTAACACGGTTACGGTAACCCCGAATACGACCACAACTTATTCCGTGGATTACACAGCAGGTGGATGTGCAGCCAATTCTGTTAACCCCGTGGTAACTGTATTCCAATTGCCTCAGGCTGGCATTACGCATTCGGATTCTGTGATTTTCTGCTTTGGGTCGAATGTGATATTGACGGCTAACCCGGCAGGTGCCAACTATCAATGGAATCAAATTGGGGGGGCTGCATTAGGCTCTGCACAATCTTTAGTAATCGGTAGCTCCGGCTCATATCGTTTGGTGGTTACCGATGGAAATGGATGTTTAGCCGCCGATACCATTACCCTGACCCAGCGCTCACAGATCCTGGCGATTGCTTCCGGTACCTACGCCACCTGCTTCGGTGGAAATGATGGTTCAGCAACCGTAACAGCCAATGGCGGAACCCCGCCCTATACTTATGCCTGGTCTAATGGAATGACTGGCCAAAGTATCACAGGCCTGAATGCCGGAACTTATCAGGTGGTGGTTACGGATGACCTGGGATGTAATCAGACAGCTATCGTAAATCTGATCAATCCGGCAGCCGTGAGTGGCGCTATCACCAATATTGTCAGTCTGAAATGCTTCGGCGATATCAATGGGGCAGCAACGGTAAGCGCTATCGGTGGAACCCCGCCTTATACTTATGCCTGGACCACCTCTCCTGCTCAGATTACGCCTACAGCCACCGGACTTGCAGCTGGAAGCTATACCGTTCTCATTACAGACCGGAAAGGTTGTTTCACCACTGTCGGCGTTCAGATTACTCAGCCTGTCAATGCCTTGGGGGCTTCTATCATACCCCCTCCGGGCAAATGTCCCGGATCTTCCGGATTACTCTCTGCAACTGCTTTGGGCGGAACCCCTCCTTATACTTATTCCTGGAATCCGACTGCAGGCCTTAGTAATCCCACGGCCCCGAATACGACCGTGCAATATGTGATCAGTACTTCTTATTCTGTGGTGGTTAAGGATGCGAATGGATGTACCGCTTTAGCTAAAGAATTGGTGCAGGTTTTCCCTGCTGCGGATGCAAGGTTTGATGTGTTATATTCTTCAGAAGACAGCATCATTTATGATGGTGAGGAACTAACCCTGGATAACCTTTCTCAACCTCCGGGATCATCTTGGATCTGGACCTTTGGCGATGGGAATGGGGCCTCTGAGTTTGAGCCTACACATACCTATCAGAATGAAGGCATTTATCCGGTACAATTGATTGTTATTACCGCTAATGGTTGTCTCGATACTGCAAATGCTAAGGTCGAATTCCGGAAGTTCCCCAAAATATATGTGCCCACCGCCTTCAGTCCGAATGGGGATGGCATCAACGATTTCTTCCAGGTAGCCTATATCAATCTGAAAGACTTTAATGTCTTTATCTATGACCGTTGGGGAAATAAACTCTACCAGAATCAAGATCCGAAATTCAGATGGAATGGTACCGTTAATGGCTCTGTATTACCTGAAGGGGTCTATACCGTTTACATCAAAGGCCGTGGCTCGAATAATGAGGATATCAATTATTCTGGAACGGTGACGCTGATAAGGTAAGGCAATATCTCAGCCCAGATTTAATGGTTGAAGGCCATGAAGACTGATTGAGTTTTTTTAAATTTTTCGTTATACTAAGTCTATCGAATATGTTTAACCTCAAATCCTTTCCCTGCCCCGTCTGTGGCAAAATGCAACCCCGCTTTCGCATCCCCAAAATCTGGAGACAATTTTGGCTGGGAGGACATACTTGTTCCAATTGTAAAACCCGGATGGATAAATGGGGGAAGGCGTTGAAGGGGGATAGGTGAGTAAGAAATGTTTGGGCTTGGTTGACTGTTTATCTATCAGTAATCGGTTTTAAACTTAATTTTTGAATGGTGGTTTCAAGATCAAAACCTTATCTTCTTCAACAGACGCATCAATTCTCGTTCTACTCGTTCATAATCGGGAAGGTCTTTGATTTGTTCTTTTAATGAAGATTGCCAGCGTGCTTTATATTGAGGTAATCTTTCGTCCAATTTTTTAGGAAAATCAGAGTGGAGTAAATTTTTGACTCTACATTTTGCTTCAAGGTCCATAAGATAAGACCCGGCATCCATCCTTTGGACTGCCAACAAATACCAGATGTCGTAAAAATCTCTTGCCTGCATTCTCTGCATAACGGAACGCAATTTTTCAACTAAAATTTCCTCTAATGAATAACAAGCAATCTGGAATTCTTCCAGATCAGAATAATCAATGAAGACATCTCGTATGACTGGCTCAAAGACCAGTTGTTCCCTGCGTGAAATGTCCACTTTCACGCGTTTGTTTTGGCCTTGTCCCCCAAGTGGACCAATGTAACGGATGTAGAAATTAATACCTCCATCTTCATGTTCATTATTATCCAGGATTTCAAGCGGTATGTTGGCTTCTTCTTTAAGGATAGCAAATATTTCCTCGAACCAGAAAAGGATGTCCGTATTCGGTATTTCCGGATTAAGTAAAGTAAAATCCAAGTCTTCCGAGAAACGGTAATCTTCAAAGTATATTTTCTTTAATGCAGTTCCTCCTTTAAATATAATTTGCTTGGAAAGTTTCTCGTGTTTGGAAAGTCCAAACAGAATCCAAGAAAGAATGTAGTCCTTTTCAATTTGCTGGTCACGCACACCAAAGGTATTTGCCTTCAGTTGTATTTCACCCGGCCTGAT
>CANHCC010000193.1 GCA_947459115.1 Bacteroidota bacterium
GGGGGTATTGGCAGATCCAGCTGGCAATTTCATTATACATTTTAGTCAAGAAGGTTTGATAGAGCAAATGCTGTTTAACCGGTGTACAGGTGAATTGAGGTTTTACAGAACAATATCCCCTGCACAAACAGGGGATAAACGCGTGCAATATTTTGGATGCCTTTCTCCCACCGGCAAAGTTCTATATATTTCGAACACAGATAAGGAAATCGCCAATGGAACAATAGAGCAGTATGATTTGTCAGTGGTAAATGTAGCTTCTTCTAAGTATATAGTATTCACTACTAATATAAATGAAGAACCAAAGGGTATTCAACCTGCTCCTGATGGTAAGGTTTATTTTTCTTATTCTAATACCAATGTAAATGACACTTCTGCTACTGGATATTTGCATGTTATCCATAATCCTGATGTAATGGGCGTTGGATGTGGCCTACAACTCAAATCTATTTATTTAAATGGTAATATGATTGGATACAGAGTTCTACCAGGCTTCTCCAACTACTACCTCGGCGCCATCCCCAACTCTCTCTGTGATACCTTAGGTCTTTCCAATCAAAATCTTATACAGTCTCCCCAAATAGATTTATATCCCAATCCGGCTACAGAAAAAATATATTTGGATTGGCCGGATGGACCTTCCCACTTCGCCCTGCGCATCTTTGATAGCTCGGGTAAACTCATGCAACAGGAATGTGTAGAAAACACCGGTAAACAGAGCATTCCTTTAATTAAATATCCGGCAGGTATTTATATGCTTCAAGTAGAAGACGAGAGGGGGAGGAGGATTAATCGGAGGTTTGGAGTAAGTGAAAAGTGAAAAGTGGAAAGTGGTGAGATAAAACTGAGTCCAAACAAAATTAGAGAACCCCTTGCAGACTTTGTCTTACACGCGGCCCTGTAAGGGCCTCTTCATTTGACGGGGGCTTAAGCCCCCGGTACCGAGGGAAGTGTGTAGTGCCCGTCTTTTCTCGATACGAGGCCTATGCGACAGGGTTATAATTTAAGGATACTTTATGGCCTCGTCCTCGAAATGACTGTGTTGGGGGTGGCCTTTGCCACATAATGGTAAAGTAAGCATGCCTTATAGCCTTTTCCTCGAAATGACTGTGTTGGGGGTAGCCTTTGCCACATAATGGTAAAGTAAGCATGCCATATAGCCTTTTCCTCGAAATGACTGTGTTGGGATGGCCTTTGTCACATAATGGTAAAGTAAGAATGCCTTATAGCCTTTTCCTCGAAATGACTGTGTTGGGTGTGGCCTTTGCCACATAATGGTAAAGTAAGCATGCCTTATGGCCTTTTCCTCGAAATGACTGTCTTCGGGGTGGCCTTTCAAAGATCCTCGAAATGACTGTGTTGGATGAAGCCTTTGTAAGATTCCTGTTACTCAAGCCATTTTGTTTGACCTTTTTTCGGAGTGCCTTTGTGGCGGCATTTAGATTCTGCTCTTGGTTTGGAATCTTTTTTTGAATGAATTTGTATGTTTAAAGATTGCTGTGCTACTTCATATCAAACAACAGATATCTCTAGTTCCATGATACTCAAAGACCGGAATCTTACACTTACCGATGCGGATAAAAATCGCATTATCGAAATGGCCTGGGAAGACAGAACGCCATTCGAGGCGATTGAGTTTCAGTTTGGTCTGAGTGAAGCCATGGTCATTGATTTAATGCGTCATACTCTGAAGCCAAGTAGTTTTCGTTTGTGGCGTAAACGCGTGAATCAAAAAGTTAGTCAGAAGCATCTCAAGAAACGCAACCCTGAGATATCCCGATTTAAGAGTCGTATGCAACGAACGATAACTTTTAACAAGATTTCGAAGCAATAGGCTTCGGGAAACCGGTGTCTTCAAAATAATTATTTATTAAAATTAGATGGCACAAACATTATATATTAGATCTATTACAGAAAAAAAATTAGGGCAATCTAACTTTGAATAAGCCGGACCTCAATATCGTTTGGATGAAGCGTGATATCCGCTCTCAGGATCATCAGCCGCTTCAGGCCGCGGAGCAAGAGGATATACCCTATATAATTTTATTTGTTTTCGAACCTTCTCTGATGCAGTATCCGGATACGAGTGACAGGCATCTGCAATTTCAATATCACGCTCTCCAGCAGTTAAAGTTAAAATTGCGGGTTTATGAGAAAGAGGTGGTTCTCTGTTATGGGGAAATGCTGGAGGTAATGGGGTCCATTCAGACGCAGTTTCATATTCGAAAAGTGTTTAGCTATCAGGAATCTGGAATTCAGGTCACTTATAATCGGGATAAGGCTTTCGCTGCATACTGCTCTGAACAGGGGATTCAATGGACCGAATTTCAAAGAGATGGTATTATTCGTGGGATTCGAAATCGTCAGAATTGGGATAAGCATTGGTTTGAAACCATGCACGCACCGATGATACAAAATACTTACGCTGTTCGACCGACTGCTTCCTTTCAGAATGTTCATCCTCTTCCGGATATATTCCTGGATAAAGTGGCATCCTATCCTTCAACTTTTCAACCACCCGGAGAGGACAATGCCTGGCGCTACCTTAATTCTTTTGTAGAAGAGAGAGGAAAAAATTACAGTCGTCATATTAGTAAGCCATTAGAAAGCAGAAAAAGTTGTGGTCGGATTTCCCCATACTTAAGTTGGGGAAATATATCCATTCGTCAGGCCTACCAATTTGTTGCAAGTCATCGGAAAATGGGCAGTGCTAAATCGGCTTTCACCAATTTTTTAACGCGTTTGCGTTGGCATTGTCATTTCATGCAAAAATTTGAAATGGAGTGTCGTTATGAAACCCATTGTGTCAATGCAGGCTATGAACACCTGCATCATGCCAGGAACGAAAAACTGATTCAGGCCTGGGCTTCCGGCCAAACCGGCTTCCCTCTTGTGGATGCCTGTATGCGTTGCTTAACCGAAACCGGGTGGATTAATTTTCGCATGCGAGCAATGTTGGTAAGTGTTTTGTGCCATCACTTTTATCAGGATTGGCGGGAAGGAACCTACATTCTGGCCCGTTTATTTTTGGATTATGAACCGGGGATTCATTATCCTCAATTTCAAATGCAGGCCGGGACTACCGGTATCAACACGATTCGTATTTACAATCCGCTCAAACAAAGTCAGGACCAAGACCCTGAGGGTATTTTTATTCGTCAATGGGTTCCTGAGTTGGCCAATGTGCCGGAGGCTTATATTCACACGCCTCACAAAATGACTTTAATGGAGCAGCAACTTTGTGGCGTGATGATAGGGGAGGATTACCCTGCTCCTATAGTTGACTTAGAAGTCGCAGGAAAGCATGCCAGAGAAAGTATCTGGGGCCATCGAAAACATGAATTGGTTCAGCAGGAAAATCTGAGAATTTTATACAAGCATACACGCGTTCGAAAAAATGATATTACAACTCAATGATCTCCAAAACCTGGAGACCCGATACAGAGCCAATCTGGTCAATAGTCTTGGCGGCTTTAAAAGTCTGGTATTGATTGGAACCCGCAATGAATATGGTCAGGAAAATTTGGCTACCTTCAGCAGCTTATTTCATTTAGGTGCCAATCCTGCTTTATGTGGAATTATCATCCGACCGGGTACACCGGGGCATAATACATTGGGCAACATTTTGAATACCGGATTTTATACCCTCAATCAGGTGCATCCCGGAATCTTACAACAGGCGCATCAATGCAGTGCAAAATATCCTGAAGGGATGAGTGAATTTCAGGCCACCGGTCTCACACCTGAATATATCCCAGAAATACCTGCGCCTTTTGTCTCCGAATCCCGGGTGAAATTTGCCTGTGAATTGGTTCAGAAAACCGAAATCGTACTAAACGGTACCTATCTCATTATCGGAAAAATCGTCTATATTCATGTGCCGGATGGCATAGTAGGGGAGGATGGTTATATGGATCTTGAAGCAGCTGAAACCCTTACCTGCAGTGGATTAGATAGCTATCACCAGACCAGAAGGGTGGGGCGATTGGCGTATGCAAGACCGGAGTAAGGTCTCCAGTAATTCGTTTATTACCCCGCGTTTGTATCATTAACTGATATAAATACAAACGGTTTGCATCAGTTGCTTTTAAATGGGGGCATGAATAACCACAATTAGATTTAGCCGGATTTTAATTGTTCTAATATTCTCAATGCGTATTTTCCTCAAAGGCCGATTCTTTGAGATTGTTTGGAATGCTTTTTTGTTGCAGTCATTATTGGCGGAAGCCACAGTATAGTGCATCTTATTGCCCGGTAATTCCATTGATATTTTCATTCTTCCTGATTTTACGGATATTGCTTATGCCACGCCACCAATCTTTCCTTGTATCATGTGGTATAGACCAGACAAGATTGCGGAGTGGGATTGAGAGGGAGTTGATGGCTGTTGACGGATGAAGGTAGTTGTCGATCGATATAGTTATTGTCCTGTTTTTGATTAATTTTGAAGGGCTTATAAGTCTGATGATGTTGCGCATATACAGAGTTATAAGTAATAGGGCTGACGGAATTTCGTTGGAAAAAAATCAAACAGGCAATTATGATATTAAGAAAATATAAACCTGAAGACAAAGAAAAGTGCATGGAGATATTCCAAAGCAATTATCCTAAATTTTTTGACGAAAGTGAAATTAGCCTATTTCATACTTGGTTAGACCATCAAGTTGGGAATGGTTCGACATACCAAAGCCCGACATACAGTGACTCGGAAAAAGACGCTTATTATGTTGTTGAACTGCCTGAGAGTGGCATTGTTGGTTGCGGTGGGTTTTATATTGTTAAAGACCAAAATGAAGCTCGATTAGCTTGGGGAATGATTCATTCTAATTTTCACAAAAAAGGTTACGGAACGGTACTTTATAATTATCGTAAGGAAATTATTAAAACGGAATGGCCAAATCATATTATGGTACTTGGGACAAGTCAACACACCTATTCATTTTATGAGAAAATGGGCATGACTATAACCGCAATCTTAAAATCAGGTTATGGTCCTGACCTTGATAAGTACGACATGACACAATAATAAAAAGAAAGGAA
>CANHCC010000194.1 GCA_947459115.1 Bacteroidota bacterium
AAATATGATGTTCTGTTTGACTCATGTTTTTTACCATGAAACGGCATAGAACAAAATGTCCGGAAGAATTCTATCCTAATTTTAACTTTTAAAGTTATATCATTGGTTTCTAATTTTATTCGGATTTAAAATTCCGTATAAATATTGCAAACTAAAATATTTAATCAAAAAAAGTAAACAAACTGTAGTATTTACTTGTGATTCAGTGTCATGGTCTTACTTAATCCATTACGGATATCAAAATAAAAAAGCCCGGCAAGAAAAAATCTCGCCGGGCTTTTCCTTTCCTAATCAAATACTACCCACTACAACTTATACATCCATCTTCCATTGTACAGACAGGACCATCGAAGGTTTCCTCTGGCTGATTTCCACCAGTGGTGGGCATAACGGGCTGCATAACAGCTTCGGCCTGCTTAGCTACAGTGAATTTCTCCGCTTGAGCCGCCGCCTGGGTACGGAGGTAGTAGATACCGGTTTTTAAACCTTTCTTCCAGGCATAAAAATGCATAGAGGTTAATTTCTTATAATCCGGCGTTTCAATAAATAGATTCAGAGACTGTGACTGGCAAATGTATGGTGCACGGTCAGCGGCCTGATCGAGCAGACTGCGTTGCTTCATTTCCCATACAGTCTTGTAAAGCTCTTTGATATCAGAGGGGATTTCCGGAATGCCCTGGATAGAACCATTGGCACGAATAATTCTATCTTTCATATCCGCAGACCATAAACCCAGATTTACCAAGTCTTTCAGCAAATGCTTGTTGACAATAATGAACTCTCCACTCAGAACCCGACGGGAATAGATATTGGAGGTGTATGGTTCAAAACATTCGTTGTTCCCAAGAATCTGTGAAGTTGATGCTGTCGGCATCGGGGCAACAAGCAGAGAGTTTCTTACGCCATGTTGCATCACTTCAGTGCGCAGACTTTCCCAGTCCCACATGCCGGAAGTAGGCGTAACACCCCAGAGGTCAAACTGAAATTTACCCTGAGACAAAGGTGAGCCGGCGAAGGTCTGATAGGCACCTTCTGCTTGGGCGATGTCTTTACTGGCGGTCATAGCCGCGAAGTAAATAGTCTCAAAAATATTTTTATTCAGCATTTTGGCCATGTCACTTTCAAATGGATGGCGCAATAGAATATAGGTATCTGCTAATCCCTGAACCCCAAGACCTATAGGACGATGACGCATATTAGAATTACGGGCTTCCTCTACAGGATAGTAATTATTATCTATAATGCGGTTAAGGTTTTTGGTCATCTGATAAACCACATCGTAGAGCTTTTTGAAATCAAAAGAGCCATCTTTCACAAAGCGGGGCAGAGCCACTGAAGCGAGGTTACAGACTGCAACTTCATCCGGAGAGGTGTACTCAATGATTTCAGTACAAAGATTACTGCTCTTGATGGTACCCAGGTTTTGTTGGTTGCTCTTACTATTGGCTGCATCTTTATACAGCATGTAAGGCGTACCGGTTTCTACCTGTGCGTCGAGAATGGCATACCATAGTTTTTGGGCAGGTACTACTTTTCTGGCACGACCTTCGGCTTCATAGCGGGTATAGAGCGCTTTGAAGTCATCTCCCCAGGCATCCTGAAGTCCAGGTGCTTCATTCGGGCAGAAGAGGCTCCAATTTTCATTGCCTTCTACTCTTTCCATGAAGAGGTCATTAATCCAAAGAGCATAGAATAAGTCACGGGCGCGTGCTTCTTCTTTACCATTATTTTTTCTTAGCTCTAAGAATTCGAACACATCGGCATGCCATGGTTCGAGATAAATCGCGAAAGCCCCTTTACGCTTACCACCGCCCTGATCCACATAACGGGCAGTATCGTTGAACACGCGCAACATTGGGATAAGACCGTTGCTTGTTCCATTAGTACCGGAGATATAACTACCGGTTGCCCGAATATTAGAAATTGCCAGACCAATGCCACCGGCACTTTGGGATATCTTGGCGGTTTGTTTCAAGGTATCATAAATGCCATCAATACTATCAGACTGCATTGTCAGCAGGAAGCAGGAGGACATTTGTGGTTTTGGCGTACCGGCATTGAAAAGAGTAGGCGTGGCATGCGTAAACCAACGCTCACTCATCAGGTTATAGGTTTCGATAGCACTTTCAATATCCTCTTTATGGATACCGACTGCCACCCGCATGTACATGTGCTGAGGACGCTCGACCACTTTACCATCAATACGCAGGAGATAAGACTTCTCAAGGGTTTTAAATCCGAAATAATCAAACCCAAAATCTCTATCATAAATGATGGTGGAATCCAACATTTCTGCATGATTTTCGATTACCTCCATGACATCCTCTGCAACCAATGGCATTCTGCGACCGGAATGCTTATCGGTGTAATTGTACAGATCCCGCATGGTATCGGAAAACGATTTCTTCGTGTTCTTGTGAAGATTACTTACAGCAATACGAGAAGCGAGGATTGCGTAATCTGGATGTGTTGCTGTCATAGATGCAGCGGTCTCCGCAGCCAGATTGTCCAGATCGGTTGTAGGAACGCCTTCATAAATCCCTTCTACCACCTTTTTAGCCACATCAATCACACTTACGATAGGGCTGAGACTATAAGATAGCTTCTCTATTCTTGCGGTAATCTTATCAAACTTGACAGATTCCTTTTTTCCATTTCTTTTTATGACAAACATATATCGTATTTTATCGAGTTAACTTTATTAAAAATCATCGTCCAACGAAAACACTTGAGGCACATTATCCCGGATTTTGGACATGACGCCGGACTTTTGGTAATCTCCAACGCGTCTTTCGAAGAAATTGGTTTTACCTTGTAAGGAAATCAATTCCATGAAATCAAAAGGATTGGTAGCATTATAAAGTTTGGAATAGCCCAACTGTACGAGCCAGTGGTCAGCTACAAACTCTATGTATTGCTTCATTAAACGAGAATTCATACCAATTAGGTCCACGGGCAAGGCTTCGGTGATAAATTCTTTTTCGATGCTGACGGCGTCACTAAATATTTCTTTAACCTGGGACTCGGTGAGTTTGTTTGCCAGCATTTTGTAGAGCATGCAGGAAAACTGACAATGTAGCGCTTCATCCCGGCTAATCAACTCATTGCTGAAGGTAAGGCCGGGCATAAGTCCGCGTTTTTTGAGCCAGAAAATGGAGCAAAAACTACCACTAAAGAATATACCTTCCACTGCAGCAAAGGCGATAAGGCGTTCAGCAAAGGAACCCTTCTCAATCCATCTCAATGCCCAATCTGCTTTACGCTTAACGGCAGGTACAGTATCTATCGCATGAAACAAACGATTTTTTTCTGCCGGGTCTTTGATATAAGTGTCGATGAGGAGGGCATAGGTTTCAGAATGGATGTTTTCCATGGCAATCTGAAAACCGAAGAAACATCTGGCCTCTGGAATTTGAACCTCTCGCATAAAATTCACTGCAAGATTCTCATTCACGATGCCATCACTCGCGGCGAAAAAGGCAAGAATATGTGAAACAAAATGTCTTTCTCCTTCATTGAGAGATTCCCAATGTACCAGATCACCGGCAAGGTCTATTTCCTCCGCAGTCCAAAAGCTGGCTTCATGCCGTTTATAGTGATGCCAAATATCATTGTATTGAATTGGCAACAGAACAAACCGATCTTTGTTGTCTTGGAGTAAAATTTCTTCGGACGCTGAACTCATGGTGCTCTTGGTGTTAAATTTTGGAGGAACCCGCCGTTGGGAGATACCAAGCCCGCAATATTTGTTGATACTTAACCCGGAAGTGGGGTTTATTTGTCAAACGCTTTTGCTTACTTGATACCTCTGACGGGACAACTGCCCCCAAAAAGGTTAAGACAAAGTAAGGGATTAAACATCGGACTTTCTGAACATCTTTTCCCCAATTGCGGTGGAAAAAATTCCTATCTGTCCTGATTTTTATATCCTGCTGATATTCCAATTTTTAACGTAGAATTAATAAGAAATGGATTTCATATTCATAGATTTTCTTTGCAGGTGTCTGAAAATTTAATTAGGAAGGTTTGTGCGATTTCAAGAGGGGTAGAAAAAGAGCCTCCTGGATGGGTTCTCCACCTCATTTCGACCCCGGAGGGGGCGGAATTCCTTACTCTATCTAAGGAATTACCTCTAATTTTGTCCTATATGAATTTCATTGAAGATTTAAGATGGAGGGGAATGCTTCAGGACATCATTCCCGGCACCGAGGCATTATTTCAAAAAGAGACTGTAACCGGTTACATTGGGTTTGACCCTACAGCAGACTCCTTGCACATCGGGAGCCTGGTTCAAATCTTGCTTCTGGTGCGTTTGCAAAGAGCCGGACACAGACCCGTTGCGCTTGTAGGTGGGGCAACAGGCCTGGTAGGTGACCCATCCGGCAAGTCTGAAGAAAGAAATCTGCTGTCACCGGAGGACCTTGCAAAAAATGTAGAAGGGGTTCGCAGACAACTGGAGAAATATCTGGATTTTTCGCATCCGGATTATCCGGCTAGGCTGGTAAACAATTATGATTGGTACAAAGATTTTTCCCTATTAGATTTTCTTCGGAAAGTGGGAAAACATTTAACCGTTAATTATATGATGGCGAAAGATTCTGTGACGCGTCGTATGGAAACGGGATTGTCCTTTACAGAGTTTACCTATCAGCTTATTCAAGGTTACGACTTCTATCACTTATACCACGAATTGGGGTGTAAAGTACAGATGGGTGGGTCAGATCAATGGGGAAATATCACGACAGGTACGGAGTTAATTCGTCGTATGGGTGGAGGGGATGCCTATGCTTTTACAATTCCGTTGGTGACCAAAGCGGATGGAAGCAAATTTGGAAAAAGTGAAGCAGGGGTGAATATCTGGCTGGATTTAAATCGGACCTCTTCCTATGCCTTTTATCAGTTTTGGATGAATGTAGGAGATGCGGAGGCTGAGAAATATTTAAAGTTATTTACCTTCCGGGAGCAGGCGGATATTGAGGCTTTAGCGCGTGCGCATGCCGAAG
>CANHCC010000195.1 GCA_947459115.1 Bacteroidota bacterium
AAATCACCCATAAATTTACTGACCAATAGAAATTACACCACCAACTTGGACTCTAAATCCATCCTCTATTTTAATAAAATTATTTGCCTTAAAGGTTACATTCGATCCACTTTCAATTACACAAAATGGAGGCACATATGAAGGATTGGTGCTCATATTCAATACTTTATAGATAAATAGTTGGTTGAATCATTCAATTAAAAACAAAAAAATATAAAAAATATTTTAATACTGCAAGAAAAATATTTAAAACTTGCAAAATATCAAATTAGAAACTTATCAGAGGATATCAATATTTCATTTCTCCAGTATTTCAGAAACCCAAAGGTATATGCTTCTAATCGCTGAAACTAATTCTTGAAAAACATAACATTTTCAATCTGTTCTCCCGGCCATATCTCCTCCTGTCAACCTATACATCTCCATATATCAACAACCACCTAATGGTGGGCCCAGATAAATACTTCTTTATTTCAGCCCACAGTCCAGAGGATGAAGAATTTTAATTTAATTCATCCCCCAATTGAATAAATCGCATTCTCAATCCTTTCCTTCCCTCAATCCCCCACTCACCCTCACCAATCCCAACTTTCGCTCAGCCCCCTCACCCATTGGCTTCAGCAGGGTCACGCTCTGTGCGTCTGCATGCACAAAAAGATAATCGCGATCGGGGACTACGAAAGTCCCAGTGATTTCCATTGTTGAGAGTTTTCGAAATTCAAACACCGGGATCCAAGGCACGCCATACCAGCGAAAGGGATTATAGGCTATGGCCGACAGATAATAGGGTTTTAAGGACTCTAATAAAGTAGGATCGTTTGTACGGATAACATAATACCGAAAAAACACATCCAGAGATTCATCTACGAATATATGGGCATTTTCTATAGGCCCAATTTTGCCTCTTTCGGCATGATAAATTTGGGTACCAAAATCAGCCCATGTGCGTTTGTTAAAATCATATTCCCTTTTGGCATTTAAAGCAAAGGGTTGAGGGAAAATATCAAACTGTTGAACCGGCAAAAAAGCCGGACGACTATTCACAAGAGAATAACAATTTTGTTGCTCGGAATTTAAATCATACCGCACTAAATTTCTCCCAAAATCATCGCTAAACCATAAAACATCTTGATCATCGAGAAAAGTTGCATAGCGATTTAACACCCAACGATTATGAAGTGTATCACATAACTTAAATAATTCCAATTTTTCATGACGGATTTTTGCCTCCTGAGTATTCAGCAAGTCATGCAAATTCAGTCGCCCGATTCCTACAAACTCATCTGGCTTTAATCCAGGGGCTTCAAACTTGCCAAAGCGCGCAATTCCTTCTCGTTTGCCCCTGATAAAATCTCTGCGTTTATATTTTGCCCCAAGAAAACGAATGTAATGATGCGCATTCACATGCAGGCTATAATCTGCATAAAATCGGTCCTTGCCATTTTTCCACTCCATCGGTTCGAAATTCCATTTGATGTATCGGTAATTGGTATCGGTCACCGCGATAGAATGATCATAATGCCAAATAATTCGATTGTGCTCAGGTATCCGGAAAAAATGCGCGGCAAAATGATTTATTATATTGGCGGAATTCTTAAATTTATCCGGAAATCCATTAAAAGGAATCTGCTGAGCAACAGGTTCAGCTTCTGCAAGATTAAATTGTAATAAATAAGGATAGTGCCCATATTCCGGCCTGGGTCTGTATCCGCCCAGAATGACCCGACCATCCGAATACCAGGTACTAAAACTGGCTGCCTTTGAAATCAGGGTATCCCATTCGGCGCCTTGTCCTTTGAGCCAGGTAGTATCCGTTTTCCAGGTTTGAGCAGAGAGAATTGGAAATACGGATAAGTATAAAAATAGAATGATAAGGGACCTTTTCATAAACCAGAGGAGTGATGATTCTTTAAATACAATAAATTCTATTGGCTCTTCGCATTTTATAGTGGGCTAAAGGACTATTTATATAATGGAAAAAATTTATCAATGAAGATTAAAAGGCTTATTTGATATTGTTTGGCTGGCCAAATTTAGAAAATCAGTTAAACCTGAATATATCAGGTTTATCAGCCAGGTCTCTGAGTAGTCCCCACCCACAGTCTTGTTTATCTTTAACATCACTACGAAAGAGGTGGGGAGCCTATCGAGGCATGTGCTGAGCCTGGTCGAAGTACGCCCGGGCGGGTAATTCGAAGAAAACCTTACGACACATAAAAGGAATTACCCACTGAATAATGCGAAGCACCATTCTATTTAATTATTGCATAATAAACGCCTAATTCATACCTCATCTCGCTCTGCACCCATACAACACCCGCTCCAATGGCGCCCGTTGCAACCCCATCCCAATAAAAACCAGACAGGAATCGGGGGCTGTATCTCCCCAGGGCTCTCCTGCCTGAATCCAGAATTCTTTTCCTGCAGATTGAAGGGAATATTTGCGGGGATCTCCAGCCACTTGCATCCAGCCTTTGATGCGATATAAAAAATCGCCCTGCACCTTACACAATACAGTCATGCGGTGCACCAAAGCCATTAAATCAAAGGCATATTCCGGATAAAATATTTCCACTTGTGCCAGAGCAGAGGCTTCTGCGAGTAATTCCGGTTTACGAAGGCTAAAACTTACCGGCCTGG
The DNA here is from genome assembly GCA_947459115.1 of Bacteroidota bacterium. Taxonomy (GTDB): domain Bacteria; phylum Bacteroidota; class Bacteroidia; order J057; family RFSG01; genus CANHCC01. The sequence goes on from CANHCC010000195.1 coordinate 2,641, forward strand.
GATTTAAATTCACCGCGAATAAGGGCTGAGATAAAGGCCCCCCATAAGCATGTAATATAACGGCCCATGGATTCCAATATTGACAGAGTGCTTTTGCATATTCCAACGCGGCTTCATCTCCAAAATCCGCACGCGTCAGGACAATAATATCCGCCGCACTTAATTGCCGTGCTGCCAATTGACGCACCGGTTGTTCTTCTTGAAATAAGGATTTTGCCTGTGCGGTATTCAGACAAGTTACCAGGGCCTTTAATTCAAATTGCTGCTGCAAAAAATCATCACTGGAAAGGGCGGCGCGTATTTGAGCAGGATCTGCCATGCCGGTGGTTTCGATGATTAAGCCGACTTGCGTTACATCGGTGTTTTCCGAACAGATTTGTTCGGATAATCTTCCCATCGTTTCCCTAAAAGTATGGTCGAGGGTACAACAAATACAACCGCCGGATACTTCGACCAATTCTTTTACCTGCTGTTTTAAGGCCATCCCATCTATGGACACTTCCCCAATTTCATTTTCAATCAGATAGAATCGAATGTCGGGATATTGTCCGAGTAAATGCTGAATGAGCGTGGTTTTCCCTGACCCTAAAAAGCCGGAAAATAAATAAACCGGAATGCGTGAGTTAGTCGCCAAGTGTAAAGTATTCTAAGGAGGGGCCGGAAATACAAACCACAGCCGAACGAGGAATGGCGTTGCCTCCATCAGGCCAGTGTGAGGTTAATTCTTGCAGGGAGGGAGAATTTTCACCCGGATGTTGTACGCTGAGAAAAAGGGTTTTACCATCCGGACTAAAACAAATGCCCGTGAATTCAGCATCTATAGGCGCATTGCCCACGCGTATCACCTGACCTGCCTGAGGGCCTTTAACGGGAATGACAAACAGGCTATTATTTCCAAAGGTCTGATAAGGTTCTTTATGCATACCGGCCATATCCGAGGTCATCCAGAGATTTCCCTGAGGGTCAAATCCCAAATTATCGGGGCAGGCAAATCCGGTTTCTTTTCCCCCGGTCAACAGGATTTCGGAAGTAAATTTCCGGGACCCCGGATCGTTGCCCTCTTCTTGTATTTTTAATAAAGCGCCGAAATAATTGCCTTTGGGTTTATTGTTGGTGAGGCTAATTATCACCTCCCCGGTTAATGGGTTGATTTCAATATCCTCAGGCCGATCAAGGGGCGTACCGCCGACAATTTTCGCCGCATCGCGAAGATGAATCTGAACTTCGGTTTGGGTTCCGAATACTTTTTTTAATTCCGTTTGCCGGCGAATATCAAGACTGATCCATTCGCCTTTTTCGAGGTTGGCCACAAACAATTCACCGGTATCCAGGTTTTGATCGCTATCGGAAATAAACTTATACAGGCATTCATCGTTGGCATCTTCTCCGGTATAGATCACCGCTTTACCATTCTTAGCCCGGGCAAAGGTGGCGCATTCATGGGCGATGCGGCCTAAGGATACGAGCTTGCGGCAAGCACCGGTTTTAGGATTGACCTCCACCACCCATCCATAATGTTGGGTGGGATAGGGATAATGGTCGGTCCAGTGCAGGCTTCCAGGTTGATAAACATATTTACCATCTTGCGTGCGGACATTTTCTCCATAATGGGCGTCATAATTTTCTTCACAGGTCAGAAAAGTGCCCCAAGGCGTTTTACCCCCTGCACAATTTCCTACTGTCCCGATAGCTTTCGAAGCCCCTGCAATCGGCTCATGCCAGGCAAAAGGAATTTCCGTTCTTCCGCTGATGCGTTTGTTGTATTGGCTGTCTTTTACGAGAGACCAGTCGCCCGGTGCATTTTGGCGAATATGTAAGATACTGCCGCCGACGGCATATTGCTCCAGCATGACCTGCATTTGAGTAGGCGGGTCTTTCTTATTTCTGCCGCTAACGAATACAGGATCGGCATATTCATGGTTAACCCAGAGCAGTGCGTCTTTGCCGGAAGAATCTAAAGGCAAGAAGGCGATATAGTCGTTATTAAATCCGAAGGTTTCAGACTGGGTATTGATGACCTCTTCCCAGGCGATGAGTTTTTGCCAGGAGAACCCTTGTGCCAAGGTGAGCGCATCCTCTGGAGAAGATCCAAGAGGGGTAAAAGGTAATGCTGAAGACTGCGCGAGTATTTTATCAGGCCATCCAGCAAGGATCGCAATACCAGAGGCACCGATGAATTTAAGGAATTGACGGCGGTGGATGGGGTTCATGGAATAAAATTAAGAAAACATGTGGTAAGTTACTTACCGGAAGGAGGGGGGTAAGCAGCTTACCAGAAGAGAGGGGGTAAGTAACTTACCGGAGGGAAGGGTAAGTAACTTACCGGAGGGAAGGGT
>CANHCC010000196.1 GCA_947459115.1 Bacteroidota bacterium
GGAGAGGTGTCCGAGTGGTTGAAGGAGCACGCCTGGAAAGTGTGTATAGGTCAAAAGCCTATCGCGGGTTCGAATCCCGCCCTCTCCGCCAAACCCAAAAGCCCTGAATTCGGGGCTTTTTTCATATCCGGCAGTCTGAGCGCAGCTCAAGCGAACGGATATGAAAAAAGATCCGGGCGACGCAGGAGCCGGGGCTTTTGGGTTTGTAGCCACCCCCCACCGGGATCACGAGTGAGAGCAGCGAACGAGTAATCCCTTTTTTAGTTAAATGTTAGGCGTGTAGAGTAATAATTTAGTTCTCTGTCCACAGCTCAATAGCATTGACCGTTTTAAATAACTGACCATTCTATCAACAAAAAGTTCAATCCTGTTGTAAGGATTTCAAAACACATTATTTTTGTGTAATGCCGTCTTTTAACTCCTGGGCAGATATTGAAAAACACCTTGCCGATGCCAATAACCATGTCAAGGGGGAACTATTTGAACAGCTCTCAGAACATCTGCTGACCTGGGATCCCAAGTACCAAACTTTGCTTAAGCAGGTCTGGAGATTGAAAGATACTCCGACCCAGGTTTTATCAAAACTCAACATTCCTCAGCAGGATCAGGGCATTGATTTGATAGCCGAAACATTTGACGGCAAATACTGGGCAATACAATGCAAATACCACGGAGATGCCGATAAGAATGTAACACACCGCGAGATTTCTACCTTTCTGGCACTGAGCAATACCATCGCCAGTAATATTTCCTTTTGTTTGGTTATAACCACAGCAGATGACTATGCCAGGTTATACAAAGGACAAAGCAATATGGGGTTTGTGTTGTCCAATGTATGGGCTGAATTACCGGAAACCTTTTATACTGATTTTGGCAAAAAAGACAAACCGGCCAATAACAAACCCAGACAGCCGCGAAAACACCAGCAAAAGGCCATAACGGAAGCAGTTAAGCATTTTCAGGATGAGAATAGAGGAAAACTAATTTTCCCTTGTGGTGCCGGTAAGTCACTTACCGGTTACTGGATTTCCAAAGCAATGAATGCAAAACATGTACTTGTGGCGGTTCCCAGTCTTGCTTTGGTAAAACAAACACTCGATGATTATTGCAGGGAGTCGCTGGCAGAAGGCAATCCCATTGCACCATTTTGTATTTGCTCCGATGAAGGGATTGGCAAAAGCGATGATGTTGCCATTTTTAGCCAGGATCTGGGTATTAACTGCACCACAGACCGGGAACAGATAAAAGAATTTTTACAGCAAAAAACCGACAGAAAGAAAGTTATTTTTACTACCTATCAAAGTGGCAGGGTGTTGGGTGATGCCATCAAAGAAGTATTCTTTTCTTTTGACCTTGGCATATTGGATGAAGCCCATAAAACAGTGGGTGCTGCAGACAGACTCTTTAGCTACTTGCTGTTTGATGAAAATGTGCGCATCCAAAAGCGCATTTTTATGACCGCCACAGAAAGGCGGTACAAAGGTTCATCGGACAACATCCTGAGTATGGACGATTCGGAGGTTTATGGCGATACATTTTCTCAGCTTTCTTTTAAAGAGGCCATTGATCTTGAGATATTGTCTGATTATAAAATCATTACACTGCTAATAACCAAAGAAGAGGTAAAGGAATATTTAAAGCAGAATGAAATTGTTTATGGCACAGGGCTGGGTGATATAGAGGAAGTGGATTTCAGAACCTATGCATCGCTGATAGCTCTCAGAAAGGCCATGGATAAGTATCCGATTAAACATGCGGTTACATTTCACGGCAGTATCAAAAGGGCAAAGCTATTCAGCGAATTGCAGGAGCCGTTTGAGGAGGTATACCCCCACTTTTCCAAGGTAAGTGCGTATCATGTAACGGGTGCAATACCGACGGGCATAAGGAGTAAGATTGTTCGTGAATTTGCCGGGGCAGAAAAAGCAATCATTACCAATGCCAAGTGTTTAACAGAAGGTGTGGATGTCCCCAATATAGATTGTGTATTGTTTGCCGACCCCAGAAACAGCACGGTAGATATTGTGCAGGCTGTGGGCAGGGCGCTGAGAAGGGCGGGCGATAAGGAATTTGGATATGTGCTGTTGCCCATTTATTCTGAAGAAAAAAGCGGGGAGGCCTTGCTGGAAAGCGAAGACTTTCAAAATGTACTTACTACCCTTCGGGCATTGGCTTCTAATGATGAACGGATTATTGAGTATTTTAGGGATAAGCATAGTAGTAAGCGAAAGTTAGGTTTAGAAGATCTAGTTCAATTTGAGGTAGGTTCGATGGCCGGTGCTGTCCAAATCTCGGGTGATGAACTCATAGAACAATTCGAGTTGAAGGTATGGAGCAGGCTGGGGAAATTAAGTTGGCGGCCGTTTGAGGAAGCAAGGGAATTTGTCCAAGGCCTGAACTTAGCGAGCCGAGAAGATTATATAAAATCTGTAATCGAAAATAAATTTTATGATTTGCCCCTAGCAACTGAAAAAGTTTACGATGAGCAATGGACAAATTGGCCCGATTTTCTTGGAAACAACAGAGTAACTCAGACAAATAAAATCAAATTTGAAGAAGCGCGACAGATTGTTCAGTCGCAAAAACTAAAAACCATAGAGGATTTTAAAAATTGGATTGGTAATAATGAAGCTATTTATAATATACCGCGATCACCGAATAAGGCTTACGAGAATTTAGGTTGGCAAGGGTGGCCCGATTTTTTGGGGAATGAAAAATATCTTTATTATGTCAGTTTTTCTGAAGCTAAAGTTTGGGCACGACAGTCAGGTATATCTAGCGCATCCGAGTGGAAAAAGAGTAAAAAAGATAAGAAACTTGCAATTGGTATTCCAGGTCATCCACAAACAGTTTATAAAAATCAAGGATGGATAAGTTGGGCTGACTTTTTAGGTACTGATAACATCAGGAATATTGATTACTGGCCGTTTGAAAAAGCTAGACAGTTTGTAAGGTCTGCCAAATTAAAAAACAGTAAGGATTGGCGAAAATGGAGTAAAGAGAGCCGGCCGTCTGGAATTCCTGGAGCCCCTGACCATATCTACAAGGATGAAGGCTGGGTTTCTTGGGCCGATTTTCTGGGCAGTAAAATTGTAAGTCGCGGCCAGTTTCTTAATTATGAAAGCGCAAAAGCTGCAATTGCCCAATTTAAAATTAAAAGCAGCATGGATTGGCGCGATTTCTCGAAATCAAATCTTCGTCCTGCCGGCGTTCCGGGAAATCCTGATAGGTTTTACAAGAATAATGGTTGGGTAAGTTGGGAAGACTTTTTGGGAAGGCCAATGAGTCAAGCCTTACTAGACTTTACAACGGCAAAAATGCTTGTAAGGGGGCTGGGTATAACAACATTGAAAGAATACAAGGCTAAAAGAATGGAGTTTAAGCTATTTCAACTGCCTTCAAATCCTCGCCTTGTATATTCAGAAGATTGGACTGGATGGGATGATTTCTGCGGGTTTGTTCCACCAAAATATCTAGTATACCACGAAGCATTAAAATTGGTTCATGGATTCAAACTTGAGAATCAGGAAGATTGGAAGAGATTCGTTAGGTCGGATAGTTTTCCTGAGGTTTTACCTGCTAAGCCCGATATTTATTACAAGTCAGAATTTGCCTCCTGGAATGAATGGCTAGGTACAGAAGAAGGATGGAAAAAGAGATGGCGGAATTTCCAGGATGCCAAAGTCTTTGTTCATCAACTAGCATTAAAAAACGAAGGGGAATGGAGGATTTTTATAAAATCCGGACAGTTGCCATCAGATTTACCAAAATCACCAGCATCAGTTTATAACGAATGGCAAGGAATGGGAGACTGGCTGGGAACAGGTAATGTAGCTCCTGCAGACAGAAAGTTTTTATCCTTTGAGGAAGCAAAGCAGGTAGTCAAAGAGTTCAATATTAAGACACAAAGGGAATTGAAAGAATTTATTCTATCTGAAAATTGCCCATCTGGTTTTCCATCAAATCCCAATGCAACATACAAAGATCAATGGATAGGTTTAGGAGATTTTTTAGGCAGAAACACCTTAGCACCACAGGATATGCAATTTTATTCCTATGCAGAGGCAAAGAGAATAGTGATTTCAAATAATGTTAGAAACAAAGAAGAGTATTATGTCCTAAAAAAAATAAATCCATTACTTCCAGCATATCCAGCTAAGAAATATAATGAATTTAAGAACTGGTATGATTTCTTGGGAAAGCCAGAAAAAGAGTTTTATGCATTTGATGAGTTGAAAGTAATTGTGAGGCAAAGGGGAATTAAAACACAGAGTGCTTATAAAGCTTTTCAACGGGAAGATCCCAAAGCACCTTCGCAACCAGAAAGGGTTTATAAAGAAGAATGGAAAAACTTCGGTGATTTTCTCGGTACAGGCAAAATTGCCAATCAGGATAGGAAGTTTTTACCCTTTGAAGAAGCCGCCAAGTTTGTTAGGCAGTTAAATCTTAGAAGTCAACAGGATTTTTACGCGTGGTGCCGAAAAGGATTGAGACCTCCTGAGTTGCCGTCTAGTCCTCAACTAGCTTATAAGGATAAAGGCTGGAAAGGTTGGGCTGACTTTTTGGGTAAAAAGTAAATAAATGAGAAAACAAATCTTGTCAATTTAGAGCTTTTTCCCCATGTTTGATCTTTGCGAAGCGAGACCTACCATGATAACTCAGAAGTTAATCGTTGGTCTCACTCCACTTCGTTGCGCAAAGACCACCTATGGGGAAGTCGCAATGGGTCAATGCAGGTCATCCTTCGACGGCCTTAGTATAACAAAACAAATAAACTATTTTACTATTAAACAATCACCCAAACTCACCTCCCCCAAACCCCCCACCAACCTCTCCCAACTAAACGGGGCCTTCGCTTCTTCCATGTTGCCAATAAATTCTTCAGCTCTGTTTTCATTAAAAAAGCGGGCAATGCCGTCGGCAATGGCCGATGGTTCCGGAGCTACCACAAAACCCACTTTGCC
>CANHCC010000197.1 GCA_947459115.1 Bacteroidota bacterium
GGGCTTTATCGTTTTGGCCTGTTTTTAAATATAAGTCCGAAAGTTCAATTCGTACTTCTTCTTCATTTGGAAATTGGTCAGCCATACTGAGCAGGATTTTTTCTGCTTCAGAATACTTGTTCAGGGACAGATATAGATCCGAGGCCTGCTTGCCGTACCAATAATTTTTACTGTCCTGCTGCCAGGCTTTTTTAGCATACTCTAATCCCTCTGCCGGTTTACCGATTTGGACTAAAAGTCTGGAAATCTCGTAAGCGGCAGCGTGATTGTCAGGATCCAGTTTTAGCACTTCTTTGTAGAGAGAAACTGCTTCAGGGTAATTCAACAATAAGGCTTGAGTACCGGCCTCCACGAAAGTATATTGAATGCGAATGGACAACTCTCCAGACATAGATGAGCCGGACGGAGCGACCGCCTCCGGATTCGAGCTTTTTTTACTGGAACCACATCCCTGTATTGCTATAAACAGAAGGATACAGAAACCATAAATTCCGAATAATCGAGAGGAAAACACTTTGCTGTTCAAGCCCAATGAAGTAGTATGTCTATGATTCAAAATAATGGCAAAATTATTCAATTCCCCGTATGACCAAACCCGCCTGCACCTCTTTGACTGTCTTCCAGAACAGAAGCATCCTCCCAAATGACGCGTTCATGCTTTGCTATGACCATTTGCGCAATTTTATCCCCATGATTGAGGGAGACCTCTTCCTGACCGAGATTAATGAGAATCACCCGAATTTCCCCCCGATAATCCGCATCAATAGTGCCCGGACTATTAAGGACCGTTATACCTTGCTTTAAGGCCAACCCACTTCTAGGCCGGATCTGAGCCTCAAATCCAGGAGGGATTTCAATTCGGATACCGGTAGGTATCAGGACTCTTTCCCCGGGTTGAAGCGTAATTTTCTCCGCCAAGACGGCTTGCAAATCCATGCCGGCAGAGAGTGGTGTTGCATAAGATGGATTGGAGAATCCGGATTCGTTATGAATTTTGAACATGGATATATCGGTTGATTTGTTCGGCCAATTCTAAATCTTTGTCTGTTACGCCGCCTGCAGAATGGGTGGTCAGTGAAATCTTAACCTTGTTGTAACTGTTGCTCCAATCGGGATGATGATCTTTTTTTTCTGCCCAAAAGGCCACAAAGGTCATGAAGACAAAGGCTTCCTGAAAATCACCAAACTCAATCTGTCGGTGTAATGCATTTTCCCGGAAAATCCATCCGGGAATGAAGACCAGACGAGACAGGACTTCCTCCTCCGTGTAAAAATTTGACTTCATCAGGTTTTTTGTTTTTTCTTTTTGGCTGCCGGGAACAGAATGTTATTCAAAATGAGACGATAACCGGGGCTGTTTTTATGTAGTTCCAACATTGTAGGCTCTTCCCCCACATGATGCTGGTAATCTTCCGGGTCATGGCCTCCGTAAAAAGTCCACATGCCTTTGCCATAATTACCATGAATGTAGCGAGCTTCGTTATGCGCTTTGAGCATACCCATTACAAGGACTTCGGATTTCAGAGTACGCATATCAAAGGCGGTTGTCTGTCCCATAAAGCCCTTGATGGTCTGAGTGTGATTTTGACACAACATGGTCGGTACCGGATCCCATTTGGCAGAAAACTCGAAGAGAGAAAAATAGTCCAGCTCCTTGGGGACCTGACGGGTTTGGGGATTCACATCAATATCAGAGAACTCGTAATAAAACGGGTTCATGATCAAATTAAAATCTGTGAAGGCAAAGGTCTGTTGAAAATCCAACTTGGATTGAGCATCAGGGTCAGCGGGGTCTCCATCAAACATCACATCACAAATATCAGTTGAGGCAGCTGCAAGAGCAATATCGTAACTGTCGGTAGCAGAGCACATGGCAAACAGAAAACCGCCATTATTGACAAACTCTCTCAGTATGGTTGCAACAGCTAATTTTAATTGGGATACTTTTGCAAAATTATATTTGGCTGCAATACCTTCATTTTCAGCTACCTGATCTTTGTACCATTGCTGGGTATGGAAAGAAGCATAGAACTTCCCGTATTGCCCGGTAAAATCCTCATGGTGCAGGTGTATCCAGTCATAATCTTTAAGTTTCCCGTCGAGCACCTCCTCGTCATACACCACATCATAAGGAATTTCAGCATAGGTGAGGGCCAAGGTAACCGCATCATCCCAAGGCTGTTTATTTTTTGGAGAATAAACAGCGATTTTGGGAGCTTTCTCAAGCTTCATGGCATCCATATTGGCATTTTCGGAAGTGACTTCCATTAAAATGCGAGAGGACTGAGCATCGGAGATCCTTTCGTAAGAGACATCACGGATGCGAAGTTCATTTTCGAAAGCGGATGCATAATTAAACATAAAGCTCCCTCCTCTGTAATTGAGAAGCCAATCCACTTCTGCTCCACCCTTTATGACCCAATAGGCAATACCGTATGCTTTAAGATGATCGGATTGTCGGGAATCCATAGGAACCAATAGAAAATCTGCCAAGGCTTTCGCTGGCAACAAAAAAATAACAAATAAAAGCCCGAAAATAGAAGGAGAAAACAGATATCTAAATTTCATGTCATTATTCCTTGACCTTAGGTCGTGAATCAATTTGCACAATATTAACGAATTCGGGGGAAATTTTATTCGTTTGTTGAGAAAATGAGGGGAATGGGTGGATGGAATAGGTTGTCAGGGAGAATAGGGGTTGATTGGTAGAAGAAATTAGGATGCAAACTCTGACTTGGTGTCAACCCCGGTTGGGTGTCAACCCCGGTTGGGTGTCAACCCGGAGACTTAATTGAAAAATTATTTCGATATCTGGGAAAGCAAGAAACAGGCAAACTTTTAAGATAGACTAATCCCCTGACTAACATAAATTGGCATAATAGGAAGGCGTATATCATAAAATAAGGTTTGCATTATTACTTATGCCTGGATGGCATATTCCTGATTGCATATTATATCCCCTCTTGCGACATCCTCCAGAAGGCCTTATCTTTAGGCGGTAATTCATGAAAAAGAAATCCGCCTCTACTCCACTCGCTCCCTGGCACTCCTATGCCTTGACTGCACTGGCCCTTATGGGTGCATACTGGGGCGTGCTTCAACTGGAATTCCTGTCCTGGGACGACAATGTCTATGTAACCGATAATATTCTCATTCGGAATCTGAGTGGCACTGGGCTTTATGACATATTTCGAAATTTTGTCATGGGCAATTACCATCCTCTTGTTATCCTGTCCTATGCTTTGGAATATGCCGGAGTTGCCCTCAACCCCAAAGTTTACCATTTTAACAATCTTCTCCTCCACCTTGGCACCACATTATTGGTGCTTAGTCTAACCTATCGCCTCACCCAAAATCGTCTGATGGCATTGATGACGGCATTATTTTTTGGTCTTCATCCCCTACGCGTTGAATCGGTGGCCTGGGTGACAGAAAGGAAAGATGTGTTGTACGGTTTTTTCTACTTACTGGCGCTGAATATGTGGGTGGTATTTCGGGAAAAACCGTCCGCCCTGAAATATGCCGGAATTCTGGTAGTATTTATCCTGTCCTGCCTATCAAAAGGTCAGGCGGTAACCCTGCCGATTGCCTTCTTGCTTATCGATATCTGGAGAGGGAAACGCCTTCCGGATTTCAAAAAAGACTTATGGTGGTGGCTAACACTGATTCCATCTGTGGGTTTTGGAATCCTGGCCGTTTATGCACAACGCTATGGGGGTAATATCCGCAGCAGTGAGGCTTTTGGTGTATTAGAACAAATACTAATCGGGGCAGGAAGTATGCTGTTTTACCTGCCCAAATTCATTCTCCCCTACCCCCTTGTACCGTTTTATCCCTATCCCCATGCCCCGTTGGAAATGTGGTGGTATGTTATGCCTATCCTTTTACTCGGTCTCTTAGGCTTGACCCTGTATTGTTTCAAAATGGAAAAAGTATTGTTTGTCGGTCTTGCCTTTTACCTACTGCATATTTTACCTGTTGCGCAGTTTCTCCCGGTAGGTAATGCCATTGCAGCGGACCGGTATTTCTACATTCCAGGCTTAGGGCTGGCATGGATCAGTGCCTGGCTATTATTCCGTTTCCTGAACAACAAGCAGGCAAGCATTGCAGGCATTGGAATTTCCCTGATCTGGGGATTTTTGACATGGAAACAAGTGCCCATTTGGAAAAACACAGAATCCTTCTTCCACCATATTATTAAAAAAGACCCTTCTGTCGATTTTGCCTTTGTCAACCTGGGCAGACATTTGGAGAAAAAGAACCGCAAACGGGAAGCTGTAGACATATACCTGTCCGGAATCCAAAATAATCCGGACTATCCCGATCAATACAATGACGGGGGATATACTTTAAGTCATCTCGGAAAGCATGACAGTGCCTTAATATTATTGAGAAAAGCCATTCAATTGGCCCCAAAGATGGCTGAAGCGTATAATAACCTTGGCTATGCCTTTAGCATGATGCAACAATTTGATTCATCAGAAGTGTATTTATTGAAATCCATTTCCCTGAATGATCAGAACGAGACTGCCTTTAACAATCTAGGCAGCACCTACAGCATGATGGGACGCTTACCGGAAGCCATTCAAAGTTATGAAAAGGCAATCCGACTGAAACCCGGTTATGCAGATGCCTGGAACAATTTGGGTTCAAGTTATGGGATGATGGGAAACAACGCCAAGGCAATGGAATATTTTCAAAAAGCCCTTTCCATCAATCCCGAATTTGGGGGGGCTTGGTTTAATGCAGGGATAGCCTGGCAAACCGGGGGAGAGACGGACAAGGCCTTTGAGGCCTATCGTAAGGCAGCGAGATTGGGGCATGAGCCGGCCATTCAGTTCTTAAAAAGTCAGGGTCAGTCCTGGTGAGGGCTTGCACCAAGCGGGGGCTTGCACCAAGCGGGGGCTTGCACCAAGCGGGGACTTGCACCAAGCGGAGGCTTGCACCAAGCGAGGGCTTGCA
>CANHCC010000198.1 GCA_947459115.1 Bacteroidota bacterium
CTGTGGGCTGAGTTTCTCTTTTTTAACCCGAACTTTACCCTCCAACATTTGTTGCTTCCGGATCTTATGCTTGCAGCGATTCGATAAAAATCCATAATGCCTTATCTTGTAGAAATAGGGCGGTAATATATGCAGACAAAATCTTCTCAGAAATTCATGAGCATCCAGTGTCATTAATTTTGTTTTGGACGCATCTGCATAATCCTTGTAAGTAAAAGTCACCTGGCCATCCCCTATCCTTTTGATCCGGTGATTGGATATTGCGATCTTATGTGAGTATCTTCCCAGATATTCGATCACGCCCGCTTCATTCTGAAAGGGCTGCTTGGCATAAACCATCCAATCTTTCGTGTAAAGCGTATTCCGAAGGGAGGCGTCAAGCGGAATCTTCAAATTCTCCAATACCTCCCTCAGATAGGCCATGAACTTCCCCCGGAAAAGTTTTTGCAATGCCTTTAGAGGAAAAAGGAAATTTCCCTTACACTGTGTCGTTTTCCATTTCCCCTGTGCATCAAATCCTCCTCCCGGAACAATCATATGGATATGTGGGTGCAAGCTTAGATTTTGTCCCCAGGTGTGGAGTATGGCAATGGCGCCCATCTGTGCCCCGAGGTGCTTCGGATCTTGCCCCATCTCAAAGAGCGACTCTTTAGCCGCCCGAAACAAGATTTTATACAAGACATCCGGTTGCTTCAGGCAAAAGGGATTTAATTCATGGGGGATTGTAAATACCACATGAAAATAGGTGCAGTCTAAAGTGTCTGCCTGACGAGCCAGAATCCATCGTTCTCTTTGGGTGGTTTGGCATTTCGGACAATGACGGTTGCGACAAGAATTATACGCAATTCTCTCATGGGCACAAGAATCGCACCGCTCAACATGCCCGCCCAATGCGGCAGTGCGACAGCGCTCTATCGCTTGTAGTACCCGCTGATGGTGCATCAGCACAGGGTGCATCTCCCGATAACCTGCCCCATATTCCCTCAGAATTTGGGCAACTTCATATTGGGGACGCATTACCTCTTCAGGCCATACAAACTATCCAAAGGACTATGGGCTACCTTTGGAATGACCTGCGCAACATGTAAATACACAATGGTAGTGCGGATATCGGAATGTCCCAATAATCTCTGGATGGAATAAATATCCACGCCATCTTCCAACAAGTGCGTAGCAAAGCTATGTCTCAGGGTATGCATGGATATATCTTTCTGAATCCCTGTTTTCTTGACGGCTTCATTGATGATATACTGGATGCTTCGTTCTCCCATTACTTCCCCAGGCGTTTGCCCTTCAAAGAGATAGACCTGAGGCTTTACCTCTTCTAAATACTTTTGAAATCGGGAAGCGAGTAAATCCGCTAAAATGACATAGCGATCCTTTTTACCTTTCCCTTGTCGGATGTGAATCTGCTTGCGTTGAAGATCCACATCTACAATCTTTAACATACGCAGTTCATTCATGCGCAAGCCTCCTGCATAAGCAAAGGCCAGCAGGAAGCGATGTTTAAGGCTTCGAGGGGCTGCAAAAATCGCCTTGCATTCCTCTTTAGAAAGCACCGTTGGCAAAGTTTCCGCTTTTTTAATGACCGGGAGTTGCAGGGCTTGGGCATCCATCTCAAACAATCGAAACCAGAATCTTAGGGCAAAAACCGTATGTTTAAAAAAGCTTACAGAAAGATTGTCATGCACTGTCAGACGATACAAATAGGCATTGATTTCCTCAATCGTTACCGCATGTGGCACACGCCCGAAATGTAACGCCAAATGAGACAGATTACGACTATAATTGGTAAAGGTGCTCTTAGAACACTGGTCCAGTACCAGTCGCTCTTCAAAGCGACTGAATGCCTCCCGGAATCCCGGCACCTGGTCTTTGGCTTTTGCTACGGTGGTGTAGTAGCTAGATTTTTTGAATGTCATAAAATTTCCGTTTAATAGGTGAATACTTCAAACGAAAATTTGTACTTTTAAGGGGTGGTTACGGTATTGGAGCTGGCGTAGCCCTTGGTTCAACATCGGTTTGGCAATATGGCGGCTTAAGTGCTTCTATGAAACATTTGTGCAAGGTTCAACATCAGTAATTTTATTAAACTTTTGTACTAGAAATCCGCCACATCGCCAAGCCGAAAACCGTTATGGGAAAGGCTAAAACAAAGTCGGCTTACTTACAAAAAGACAAAATCAATAATGGTATAAAATTTGGTAAGTATTTATAAAATTCAGGAATCATGAAAAATAAAGAAATACAAAATTCATTCATCGTTACAACAACTGGAGTTTCGATACTACAAACAGCCTACCTCAAAGAATATAACCCAGATATTAAAATGATGCTTGGTATATTACCTGGAATGTTTTTAAGTCGTTCAAAAAATCCACATGTAAAAAACTGGGGTGATAGTCTGATAGCAGGAAGTATTATAAGATATACTATAAATAAGCTTGCTCAAAATGTATGTGATTATTCATATAAAAAGAATCTTCCTGAACAAAACTCTGTTTTAGTTAACATAAATACTGGAAGAGTTATAGAAAATATTGGAAAACCACATTTCATTTTTGTAACTAAAAACTATGATGCAAAAGAAGGTTGGCAGAGAAGTTCACCACTTTTGCATTGTATTAAAAAATTGGAAGGAAAAGCCGGAGGGCGACCAAGCAAGCAAGGGGATCCCGTACTTTGGGACAATTTACAAGACCACACTGAAAAATTTAATCAATTACTAAAATATTGGATAAAATATTTTTCAGCATTAAAACCAACATATAAAAACAATTATAAAGAAAAATTGATTTTCTGGCACTCAATGGTTAATGATTATAAACCTCTTGACATAAAAAGAAAGAAGTTCCATCCTTCGGCTGTCAGTGAATGGTCAATCTATAATAACACCTTAGTTCGATATGACGATTACGGCAATATTCTTTACGGAGCTGCTGGTACTGCTTTTGGTATCTCTGAGAAAGATTTATTCTGGGGGGCTAATTGGAATCAAATATTAAAAAGTGGATTAGATGAGAGCAAGGACACCTATTCTATTCTGAGAGGCATAAACATCTATAATAATTCTTTTGCGCGAAAACAGAATTCAAACACAATGCGTTATGTTTAAGAAAGGATGGGATCAATACTTCTTAATTCCATACATTCTTTTCTTGTTTTTACATTTTATATTCTTTTTGCCTTACGTACTTATACGATTATCTTGGTACTTGGATATAGATTTTTTTTCATCAATACATAGCAAGGCGTTTGAGAAGGCTTTGTTCTCTTATATGTGTTGTTTTCTGCGGAATGATCTTGATGTATATTTAACTCTTGTATCCTTGTGGTTCCTGTATGTAATTTCAGACACTATTATTAAATACCGTAAAATAAATTAGCTGAAAATAGCCCTTCCCATAACAGCACCTACAAGAAATTGGCGGCTCAGTGGTTAAATCAAGCGTTGTGCTTCGTATCAAGCTCAGTGCTGGCAGGCAGTTTTCGTCTCCGAAATCGCCAACTTCTTGTAGCTGCATTCCGTTACAGGCAAAGTTAACGACCACCATAACGAATTGACATATGAATACAAGCAATGCAAAATTCAAAGACGTTGACGAATACATTTCGTGTTATCCGACAAACGTGCAACCCGTTTTGAAAAAAATCAGGGAGACAATCAAAAAAGCTGTCCCAAAGGCAGACGAGCGAATAAGCTACGGAATGCCGTTTTATGAATACGGTGGCAAGGGATATGAAGGACGGCTTATTTATTTTGCCGCTTTCAAAAAACACATCAGTTTATTCATTGCACCACGACACAGTGAAACAGTGCCCAAAGAACTGAAAAAGTATCATGTTTCAAAAGCCACTTATCAATTTCCTTTAGACCAACCTTTCCCTTTTCCCTTGATTGAAAAAACGGTAAAGGCAATGATGAAACAACGGCAAATAAAAAACACAAAATCGCAAAACATCAGCAGGGATATTCTGACTTACAACAGCAAACAAAACGCAGCCGACAAAGCCATCTGTGATTTGCTGGCGCAGGAAATTTGCAAGGGATTACCAGAAGCTGAAAACAAAATCTGGCACGGACACCCTGTGTGGTTTTTAGACGGGAACCCTATTGTGGGTTACAGCAGGCAGAAAGCGGGCATTCGGTTGATGTTTTGGAGTGGAGCAAGTTTTGATGAACAAAGATTGGAAGTGCGTGGCGAAAAATTTAAAGACGCCTCTGTTTTCTACAATGCCGTTTCAGACATTAATACCAAAGACCTTAAACGTTGGCTCAAAAAATCAAAAGAAATTCAATGGGACTATAAAAACATTGTGAAACGAAAAGGCGTTTTGGAACAGCATAAATAATTGCACAATGACAAAGACAATAGTAGCCGAAGGAGTTTTACACGACGTGCCTGCCGACCTAAGTAAGGCACTGAAAGCCAATGCTGAAATTCTTGAGCGTTGGAATAAACTTACACCCGTTCATCGCAACGAATGGATTTGCTGGGTTACGATTGTCAAAAAAGCAGAAACCAGAGAGGAACATATTCACCGAATGATAGAAGAATTATCAGAAGGAAAACGCCAACCCTGCTGTTAGCCTGGCTGTCCTCACCGCAGACCTTCAGCTCAAAAATGGTTTAAATGTATAATCCGGTGTAAACTGACCCCCCGATTCCGGCAATCTGACCCACCTAAAGCGAGGTTCAGATTTCCAATTCCGGCAAGCTGACCCCTCTATTTTGAGATGTTAATTCTGCTAATGAACTTCGATGCAAATCCATAAAGAATTATTACAGCATTAAATATCAGTATGGATTTGTTAAGACAAATTATGCATCAGTTGTGTTCAGAGATTGCTCTTAAGTAAATAGCAGGGAACACTAAGGTCTTCCGGGACACAATCCCTGCCTACCGAGGCTGTCTTC
>CANHCC010000199.1 GCA_947459115.1 Bacteroidota bacterium
CAAAACACCCACAGCAGAAAACTTCCTTCCTGACCTTCCCAAAAACAGGAAATCATAAAGTGCACGGGTAATTCATTGGAAGAATGACTCCACACATAGTGGTATTCATACCGATGAAAATAAATCAATAAAAAAAGTGTAAGGATAATTCCAATAACCGAACCGGCATGCACCCAAAATGAGACATTACCCATTCTTTGCCAGGCGGATTTTTCGTTTCCGTTGGATATTAGAGTAAAGAAGTAGCCAATTGAAGCTAAAACTGCTGTAACAAAAGCCAGATTAGCGAAAGCTCTGCCAAGGCCTCCGGCAGAAAATATAAGTTCCCAAACCGATTGTTCCATGTTTATCCGGGAATATTATCTGTTTTGGGGGACGGCGTCTCTCCCGTCAGGGAATTATCCTCATATTTAGAAGGACACTTCAGATAAATATGTTCAGCCTCAAAATAGGCTCCTTTTTGCCGACCTTCAATCACCAACTTTTCAGCGGATTCCAGGCTTGGCGGCTTGGGGTCATGGTATTTTACCAAGGTGACATTGCTGAGGGTATCCTGCAAGTAGAAAGAAAAAACATCTTCCTGAGCGTCGTAATGGGAGTTTTCTCTGTCCACCCAAGTGGCTACGACATGTACTTTATCTCCGGTTTCCCGCGCAGTTTTAAAATCTGTGTAATAACTCTGGTTGCTTAATTGACTGGTTATCAAAATAACCAGAAAAACGATGACCAAAATTAGGGCAATAAGGGTACGAGGCTTCATGCAGTCGTTGAATCTTTATCTTTCTTTTCCATACGGGAAATACGGCGGTCAAGGTTCCATAAATATAGAATTAGCCCGGAAAAAATTATCAGGACCACAGTCAAGACCGTGAAAATTTTGTCACTTTGAAACAAAATACCCTGACCGGCCTGAAGTAGAACAAGGGAAAACCAAAAGCTATTCAACATCCTCAAATTTTTGTTGGTAAAGCGTAAACCGTACTCTAAGCTCAAGAATCCAGATAGAAAGGAGCATAAACCCAAGGACGGAAGGGTAAAACACAACCCGAAACTCATTGCTCAGGCGAATATTTTCTAAGGGATTGCCATCATCCCCTCCCGGATGCAGACCACCCAGCATACGGGGAAGAATAAGGGTAAGAGGAATCAAAGAGGCAGCAGCAAAAATATTATACACCGCACTAATGCGGGCCCTGGAAGATGATTCTTCAATTCCTGCTCTCAGGATAAAATAGGCAGCATAAATCATCAGTGCCACAACCACCATAGTTTGTTTGGGATCCCAGGACCACCAGGCTGCAAAAGAATCGGAGGGGATTAATTCCCTCCAGGTTACTCTGGACCATATGATGCCGGTAGAAAGACCAAATAAGCCGAAGACCATTCCCGTACGGGCTGATTCTCTGGCTACTACATCGAAGCGATCTTTTCCTTTCAACAAAAACAAAATGGAATACACCACGGATATACCCATAAGTAGATACATGGTAAACCACATAGGCACATGGTAAAAGACATTCCGGCTGGTCTGAGCCATGTTTCCTCCCATGTCGGGTAAACTTTTCAGCAGGCCGGCGATAAGCGCATATCCGATTAAGACTACGCCCAGAATTTTGTATCCGTTATTTTTGAAAAATGCCAACATCCCTTATTCCCGCCAAAGATACGGAAACAGAAGATATGAGAGGGTTATAGAAAGCAGAATCATTCCTGAAGAAAAGATTAAATCGGGCTGAATGAGGCTTTTATCCAAACCATCTAAAGCGATTTTAGACATCCGAATTAACACATTTAAAAAGGGAACCAGGATGGGAAAACCCAGGATGGCCATCAGGGCTGGTTTTCCGCCCGCCAGGGCAGAGATGCCTGAAATCAAAGTCAGAATAGAGGCAAACCCGACGGAACCAACAACAACACAGAGGGCGTACCACCCAGGACTCTCTACCGGGAAACCCGAGAACAGAGCATAAAGGCCAAGGATTACCAGACCAAGAATCGTCAATAACAAAGCGTTATAAAAAATTCGAGCCAAGATTAAAACCCCTGGACCTACCAATTGATACAAGTAATACCTCTGTCCCTGGGATTCTGACAAAAAACTTTTGGCGGCCGAATTGACCGCTGCAAACATTAAAATAATCCAAAAAACCCCATTCCATATGGCTGGATTCACACTTCGACTCAAACTCAAAGAAATAATAAAAACCATACAAAAGGCATAAAACAGAATGCCGGAAAGGGTGTACTTCTGTTCCCATTCCAAAAATGCCTCTCGTTTTAAAAGCTGGATAAAAACCCTTAACACATTGGTTGATTGTCTATTTACTTTCATTCCCGATACAGCCTGGGTAAAGTCAGGTTTCTAAAAAAGATGCCTTTGATGATTTCGTCCTCAAAAAGCGTTTTGCCGGAGATCATTAAAAATACCAGACCAGCCGGACTTCCCCACACCTGAACAACAGCCTGAGATTTCCCATCTTCTGAAGACCAGGTTTCCTGCCAGCCATTGATTTCTCTCATTGTAGGATGTGACGCCTCTATACGATCTCCATTGGATGGCATTCTGTACTTGATGGAAAGTTTTTCCAGCCATGCCAAAGCCATACTGTCTGATGGGGTTTGCACCACTGCCGGTTCCTTCTCGGCTTCATCCGGTTTGTATTCTGGTTCCGGCCCAAATACCGGGTTAAAAAATCGTAACAATTCAGCCTGAAAAAGATGCTTATCCAATCGGGACGATGCCTGATAAAGAATGGCTTCATCCAGGGTATCAGAAATCACCTCTAACTCCTGAGTAGGAAAATGAAGATAACAAGCAGAATTCCCCATTTGAAACTTCTTGAATCGAGGGGGAGGCGCTTGTCCAAACAATTGAAGATTTAGTAGAAAAACTAAAAAACAACAAATTCCATAGAAAACCCTGTACCGAGGAAACGGCAAGACTGTTACTGCAAGCAGGCAGACAAGTATTTTCTTCATAAAAAACCTAGCATCGGTTTAAAATTAGAAAACATTCAGGAATAAGGAGAGATTCTTTTTCTAACGCCTGTTCGTTTACCACAATAAGGGATTCGGATTGACAAGCCCTTTAAAATCCGGCAATCATTAGTGATGGACCGGATAAATGGTGAGGAAGAACAATTTCTAAATCCAGGATTTATAACACTTAAGTGATAGGGTGATATTTGAAATATAACCTACGCTATTCAATCTCTTTAATAAATTTGAATGAAGGAAATAGATAAGAGATATCAGGTATTGCTCTTAAAACGCCTGATGATATTTCAGACCAATGTTGGACTATTTTCAGACAATGTAATCGAGTCTATGTTTGTCCAAATTATCTCGTTATTCAAGAAGAAGTTACAAAAATCTAAGGCCCAAATTTTATCCATTTTTTCTTGACAGGTAATCAATTGAATTTTCTTCCCTGCTGCAAGGAAAATTTTATTCTTGATAATTGGCAATACGGATGGACACTTCGGTTAGTCGGTTAAAAATCTCGAAAGGTGAATTATAATATCTGTATTCAAATCCGCCGTCTGTCTTTAGATTCTTTTGCTCTAAAGCCTCGATGAGTTTTTTCTCCATCTTTTGCATCGCCTTTTGACTTGGCCATCCTCCCCGGGATACCACTGCATAATACGCCGGTTGAGTAACTTCAAAGAAGACTTCCTGTGAATTCGGGTTCGGCTGTTTTCCCGGTTCAACTTCATCCGGCATAACAAATGCCATGTCTGCAACATTGGCTTCTGTATCGTGATGGTAAATAACGGGAGCTGTCATGGCAATTTTTTGAGAAGCCGCATTGCCTCCAAAAATATAGCCCGCAAGCGTTCGAAAGCCTGCATATCTGCTTTCTTCAAAATTGCCCGTCTTTTTGACTCGGGCCAAATGTGCGGAGGGATAAAAGCGTATTTCCAGATCACCATCTTGAAATACTGTTTTATAATGTTGCCTTGGCGTTTTATCTACTGCCATAATTTGATATGCTGAAAATGTAAATAAAACCATACCAAATACCCAGATCCATTTTGTTCGTAGTGTAAGTTTCATGTGCTATGGAACGATTGTATCCTAAAGAAGTTACTTGCCTGTTGAAACAAATGTAAGATTTACCGGAAACACGGGCCGAAAAACAACTATCCCGGATATGGTCGTTCGGTTACTCAGATACTCCTCTAGTGGCTGTGCTACCACCAATTGTTTCTTCACAGAAGAGGCATGGGTCATATAGACTTTAGGACCTTTTTTTGTTATCACCCCACAGTGGGAAACATCAAGACCGGGAACTGTTGTAACCAATCCAACCAGGTCTCCATCCTGAGCGAGTTCAGCATATTTTGAAATCTCATTTTTGCTAAACATGTGGTATGGATACTGACTCATCTCCTTTTCTTTATTTTGAATAAAGGCCCAATCTGTAAAGCCCCCAAATTTGGTTTTATTGGAAGAGACATAATGAATGTTCCTTTTCAACGGTTCACAGGCTTGTTTTCCAACTGCCTCCAAAACTCCGGCTTTTTCCAACTGAATAAAACCAGAAGTTAGGTATTGGATACGGTCTTCATTCCTTTGATTGACGCCTGCATAATACCGGATGGCATTGAGGTTCTGTACATACATGGCGAACATTTCCTCTTCTTCGGGTTGGTCTTTCATTTGAGAAATCAGGTGTCTGGTAAAAACCATTGCCCAATAATTTTCAACAAATGTCATACAATCCATTTGTTTCACATTCACTAGTGTGTGTGCCTGAGGACATCCGTTGCTGCCGCCTCCGTATGGAGTTCCTTCAAAGTCTTTCAACATTGCTGCTGCATAAACCGGATAGGTATCGGAACCATAGTCCTTTTTAATAACAGCTAAAACTTTTTCTCTGGAGTCCGACACCACATGAC
>CANHCC010000200.1 GCA_947459115.1 Bacteroidota bacterium
AAATCCGCCGGAATAAGTATCCACCGATTGATTACCCCGATGTTGTATGCCGTGAGTTTGCTGTTTCTTTTCAGCTTATGGTTTTCCTTTTATGTGGTTCCGCTCGGGAATTTAAAACTCTTCAGTCTGATGTGGGACATACAACAGACCAAGCCTACTTTTGCGCTAAAAGCAGGGCATTTCTATAAAGGGATTGATGGTTTCACCCTAAGGGTAGCAAAAAAATCCAAAGAAGGCAATGTCCTCGAGGATATTATGATTTACAATACCTCTGAAGGAAGAGGCAATGTCGAACTCATCCTGGCAGATTCAGCGGAAATGCACTTAAAAGACAATGGCATGACCATGCAGATGAATCTATTCAGAGGTTGCCGCTATGAAGAACCCAATCCAGCCAATGCCTCAACGGGGAAAGAACAAATTCCTTTCAGTCGCTATTATTTTGACTCCCTTCGGTATTACTTTGACATGTCCGGCTTTGGACTGAAACGAAGCGACGAAAACGCTTTTGGAACTCATCAAAAAATGCTGAACATTGTTCAGCTGGATGAATCGATAGATAGCCTCCAACAAAATCCGGACAAACTCAAGGATGAATTCCGCTATACACATTTAAAACCCCTCGTATTGCTGGATTCATCCTTATTAATGGCTGACACCCTACAACCGGATAGTGCTTTATTGGCAGCATATGACACCAGCATCGGTATCCTAAGCACCTTCCCGGATAAGATGCGATACGATGTTATCAGCAGAGCCTTGAACACAGGGCGTGCCATCAAAAACTATACGGATTATACCGTTACTCGCATAAAGGAAGAAGAAATCCTGTTCAGAGAATTTAAAATTGAATTGCATTCCCGCTTTATGTTGCCCATTACCTGCCTGATATTTTTATATATCGGTGCACCTTTGGGCGCAATCATTCGAAAAGGAGGCGTAGGAATGCCCATGGTTGTTTCGGTCTGCTTCTTCATCTTCTTCTGGTTCCTCATGATGCAGGGCAATAAACTAGCGAAAGAAGGCATCCTGGAACCTTGGGCTGGTATCTGGCTACCTGTTTATGTCCTGTGTCCGATTGCGATTTGGATTACCTGGAAAGCGTCTGTTGATTCGCCTATATTTGATGCTGGAAGTTATTTCATCTGGCTTCAGAAAGGGCGGAAACGCAGCAAACCTAAATCTATTTCAGCCGCATGAAAATCCTGATGCTATGTAACAGAGTTCCCTGGCCTCTCCATGAGGGTGGAAACCTAGCGACCTGGAATCTTGCTTTGCATCTAAAAAAAGAAGGCCATAGCGTGGAGCTTGCCTGCTTGAATACCCAAAAACATTTTGTGCCCTTAGAGGAAGTCCCTCCCCTGCTCGATGGCATTCATGCGATTCCAATTGATACGACCATTCGTTGGAAAGGCGTTTTTCAAAATCTCTTTTCTCCCCTGCCTTACATAGCTGAGCGATTCGTGAGTGCAGACTTTCAGATATTATTAGAAAAGTTACTCCGAAAAAACACTTATGAGATTATACAATTAGAAGGCCTTTACATGAGCCCCTACATAGAAACAATTAGGCGGTTCACCCAAACCCCTATTGTGTTAAGGGCTCATAATGTAGAATATAAAATTTGGGAGAGAGTGGCACAGGCAGAATCTCATCCAATCAAAAGAACCTATCTAAAAGGCATGACCCAAAGTTTAAAACGCTTTGAGGCCAGGCAATTCAGGAAAGTGAATGGGGTACTGTTTTTTACCAAGGCTGATGCGGCCCTGGGGTTAACCTTAGCTCCGGGTATTTCTCACACTGTGATTCCTTCCGGCATTGACATTCCGGAGAATTCAGGCGGAAGTGGGAAGATTCCCAAATCCATGGGCTTCATTGGCAGTATGGACTGGATGCCCAACCAGGATGGGATACGGTGGTTTGTAAAAGAAGTTTTACCCCTGATTCGGAAACGCTTACCGGAAGTAAGATTTCTTATTGCCGGGCGAAATATTTCGGAGAATCTTCTGGAGGGACTGGATACCACACGGGTGGAATTGTTAGGAGAGGTACCCCAGGCATCCGATTTTGTTCAATCCATAGAGGTAATGGTCACGCCATTGAGAGCAGGGGGAGGAATGCGATTAAAAATTCTTGAAGCCATGGCCTGTGGTGCCGCCATCGTCAGTACGACTGTTGGCGCAGAAGGGATAGAAGTAACCCATCAGGAACATTTAATCCTGGCTGATGATGCAGAGACATTTTCGGAATCTGTTATGAGGCTGATGAATCAAGACGCCGAGCGATTGACTTTAGGCGAGGCAGCGCGGAAACGGGCGATAGAATATTATTCCTGGCAGCCCATTGCCAGGAAAACATCCACCTACTACCTGCAGCTATTATGAGACTTCTCATGGCGTTATCCCGCTTTCCTCTGCCGGCAAGGAAAGGAGACAAGCTCAGAGCCTGGGAGCAAATCAAAGGGCTGTCTGAGCAGTTTGAGATTCACCTGGTCTGTATGGCAGATGAAGAACCGACTCCAGAGGAAATTCAACAGGTGTTGCCCTATGTCAAATCGCTAAAAATATTTACCATTCCTTTGTGGAAACGCATTCCGGGATTTATTACCGCTTTGTTATCCGGAATTCCATTTCAGGTGGCGTATTTCACCTCGGCAAGAATGAAAGCGTATATTACCCAAACGCTGGAACAAGAGCGAATTTCAGTATGCTACACTCAACTGATTCGATTAGGCAGAACCGTGCCCATTTTGAAAGGCGTTCGGTACTTTCTGGACTATATGGATGCCTTGTCAGCCGGGATGAAAAGCAGAATTCCTGAAAGTCGCGGACTCATGCGATTGTTGTACGGGTGGGAGGCTCAAAGGCTGAGGCGATATGAAGAGCAGTTGGTAGCGCACTATGATGCCTTTTCCGCCATAACGGAGGCGGATGCCAGGCAATTGCCAAATACAGGCAACAAGCCGATGCTGATTGTCCCGAATGGGGTATCTGAAGCGTATTTTGCTACCGAGCTAAAAAAAGAGCGAAAGTACGGGTTACTATTTACAGGCAACATGGGCTACTTCCCCAATGTGAAAGCAGGCATCTATCTAACCCATGAAATTTTTTCCCTGCTGCAAGGAAATTATCCACATCTGACCGTATGCCTCGCAGGTACAGACCCCAGTGAAAAAGTTAAAGCCCTTGCAGGCCCCAAAGTAACAGTTACCGGCTTTGTAAAAGATATGCGCATTGTAATGGGGGATTCTCAATTATTTGTGGCGCCTTTGTTTACGGGATCCGGGCTTCAAAATAAGTTATTGGAATCCATGGCTGCCGGGTTGCCTGTTATCACTACACCTTTGGCTAATGAAGCCCTTGGCGCAGAAGATGGAATATCTATTAAAGTCTGCTCAACCCCTCAGGAGTTTGCAGATACCATTATTTACCTATTGGAACATCCGGAAATAGCGAATACTATCGGCAAAGCAGGACAGGCATTTGTTCGAGCCCATTATGCTTGGTCATCCACCAATCAAAAACTTGGTGCCTTTTTATTGCAACTGGGTAAAGAGGTCTAAGCTAATCTCAGAGTCCCCTTAGCGGGATTGTTTTAGATACCATTCTCCATATTCTTTGGCGAAATAGGAAATCACAATATCCGCCCCTGCACGGTGAATTGACATCAAAACTTCCAGCATGGCTTTATGACCGTCAATCCATCCATTTTGGGCTGCGGCTTTAATCATGGCATATTCCCCGGAAACATTATAAGCAGCCAAAGGCAACAGACTGTGTTGGCGGACTGCTGAGATCACATCCAGGTAAGAAAGAGCCGGTTTTACCATCAGCATATCTGCCCCTTCGGAGGCATCAAGTTCAGCTTCCCTCAAGGCTTCCCGACGATTGGCATAGTCCATTTGGTAAGTCTTTTTATCTCCGGATTTTGGTGCAGAATCCAAGGCATCGCGAAAAGGTCCATAAAAGGCGCTGGCATATTTTGCCGTGTAGGACATAATGCCGGTATTGGTATAACCTGCTTCATCCAGAGCTTTTCGGAGATACCCTACCCTTCCATCCATCATATCACTGGGACCAAGCAAGTCAATTCCGGCTTCCGCCTGAGCCAAAGACATTTTTGCCAGAATAGGCAATGTTTCATCATTCAGAATTTTACCGTCCTGCACGAATCCGTCATGTCCATCCGAATTATAAGGATCCATAGCCACATCCGAAATCAGGCAAATTTCAGGAAAGCGGGTTTTAATATCCCGAATGGCTGTGAGATAAAAATTCTCCGAATTCCAGGAATAGGTAGCAGTTTTATCTTTAAGCGCATCCGGTACCGCCGGGAAAAGCATGAAAGCAGAAATGCCGAGCTTAAGGCAAGATTCGATCTCTGAGGGCAGAAGATCTGCAGTCACGCGATCAATGCCAGGCATAGATTTAACCGGTGTCCGCGTATTGGTACCTGCCTCCATAAAAATGGGATAAACGAATTGACCGGGCAGGAGGACAGTTTCGCGGACGAGGGTGCGGATAGCTTCGGAGGCGCGGTTGCGGCGAGGGCGCAGGGGGAGGTTAGTCATATTCATTACACAAAATTAGAAGAACAAAAACAATTAATCCTAAATAGAAATACATTTTGAAAGAATGGTTTATTCTGTGATTAAATCCTTCGTTGACTAAATAAAATTCTCTAATAAACACCAACCCGGGCATTCATAGACCAATTTGATTCCATGTGCATAAATGCTCCAGCCCAAGCCATAATTCTTGTAGCAGGGATACCATCCTTCTGCATCGCTTGGTGCAAGCGACCGCTTGGTGCAAGCAACCGCTTGGTGCAAGCAACTGCTTGGTGCAAGCAACTGCTTGGTGCAAGCAACCGCTTGGTGCAAGCAACCGCTTGGTGC
>CANHCC010000201.1 GCA_947459115.1 Bacteroidota bacterium
ATTATTTCAACAGGAGACCACAGCCTATGGGCTCAGAAATCCCAGCCTGAGAAAAAGCCCCATGCCCTGGCCTGGAGCTTAGGGGGAATATTTATTTCTCAACAAACGGGATATTTCAACCGGCAAATCAACCTAAGCAATTATAACCCCGAACCAACTTATGGAAAAGCCGCTGGAATTGGCGGGAAAATCCATTTGAACAACAAATATTTTATTCAATGGCAAGCATTAAATTCCTTTCAGGGACAAAAATATTCTTATAACCAGGAAGAGACTGATACCGCAGGAAATATAACCTCGTTGTACCTTTATACCAGAAGCTTTGAATTGAATTATTACAAGTTTCCAATCATGCCGGGGGTGGTAATTAATCCGGGAAAACGAATTCAATTACATGCGGCAATTGGCCCCCAAATTGGGTATTTAAACACTGCTTATTATGTACTGGATGCAGATACAATTATCAGAAAAGACAGAAGCTTCAAACAGACCCTAAAAAAATTAGATGTAGGCATCGTATTAACCTCTGGTTTTTTCGCAAAAATTACCCGCCATATTTACTTCAACGCCGCTCTGCGCTTTGATATTTCTTTGTTAGATACAGAAAGTATCCGATTTAAACCCGTTGCATACGCCTCTTCAAAAAATTTCACCGGAGGAATAAGTTTTGGACTGTTATGGGTGTTTCACCCGGAAAATATCTCGGGGGCTTTGCCTATTAGCGCACCAAGGTAATCTCTCCTGTGTAAGTCTGAACACCTAAGGACAGATTATAAAAATAAACGCCTTCTTTGGATGGGCTAGCATTTAAGTCTAAACCATTCCACCCTTGTTCTTTGTTACGGGTATCAAAATGCTTCACCCCCCAGCGGTCATAAATCTGCACATGGAAAGACTCATCTCCGGAATACAATATTCGAAAGAGGTCATGAATGCCATCTCCGTTAGGCGTAAACACATTCGGGATACTCAACGCATAAGGTTTAACCACAACAGGACCAAACTCTAATAAGTCTCGACATCCTGATTCATCCTTCACTTCTAATTGTATGTAATAGATTCCAGGTACAAGATAACGATGCCTTACACTTTTTCCGAAACCAACTTGTCCATCTCCCCAAGACCAATGCTGTGATACGGCACCTATGGTTTTATCTTCCAGAGAAATTTCTCCGGAAGGCAGAACCAGCTCTACTGGCATAACTGGATTGGACACAACTTCAGCCTTTAAGCCAGGAAGAATCTGAACCGGTATCTCCTTCACTAAGGTATCTACACAGCCCCCTACCCCTCTTACAACCAACTGAACCTGGTAATTCCCACTTTGCGTGTATAGATGGTAAGGATTCACTTCGTTGCTGATAACACTATTATCCCCAAAATTCCATTGATGAGATAAACTGTTAGCCGACCAGTCATTAAACTGAATACCCAATTCAGCACATCCATTCGGCTGACTCAAGGTAAACCCTGCTCTTGGTTCAGGATGTACTTGTATCGTCCATTTTGCAGAGTCCCGGCATAATCCTTCGCTTACCAAAACCGTGTAGGAAGTTGTGGTATCCGGGGAAGCAAAAGTTGAACTAGAATTGGGATTGGTCAAACCCAATGCAGGAGTCCATAAAAAAGTGGCATTCCCTACACCGCCCATTGCGTTTAATTGAACTTTACCTCCGGGACAAATAATTCCGGTATCTGCAGTAAGAGAAGCCATCACACCGGGAACCACTGTTACCAATACCGAGTCTGTATTTTCACATAAAGTAGCACCGGTACCACTGGAAACCGTATAATGATAAACAGTGGTAATGGCAGGCAAGGCCTTGGTGGAAATTGAAATAGGATTACCCAGTCCTGCAATCGGAGACCACTCCATTGTGTAAGGGGTGGTCCCTCCGGTTACCACCGCCTGAAGTTGAATACTATCCCCATTCGAACAAATCGTGGTGTCGTTGGACAAAAGAATTTGAGGAACGGAATGAACTACTACCAATATATTCACAGGTAAGGAAGGACAAGGCCCATTAAAAGCCCTCATGGTATAAGTTGTAGTGGACTGAGGTGAAGCCATTGGCTGCAGTTGAGTACTATCACTTAGGCCACTGCCTGGCGTCCATCGAAAAGCCTGAGCGATTCCTTGCTGAACCTGAGCATCTAACTGTACACTATCACCCTGACAGATATTTTTTGTATTTCCACCCGTAACAATCGGAACAGGCCTTACAACCACAAGCATAGTGTCTGCGATACTCTCACATCCATTGGAGGTAACCACCAAATAGTAAGGCGTGGTATAAGCAGGTGAAGCTTTAGGATTGACAATATTGGGCACTGTAATTCCATGGTTGGGAGCCCAGGCAAAAGTATAGGCTGGACCAGCTCCTGTAAAACTCGCATATAGTTGGGCTGAATCCCCCTGACAGATTAATGTATCAGGTCCTGCATAGCCAATTGGGCGAGGCTTTACAACTACTAATGCTGAACTAAGCGTATTTAGCGTGGTGGAATCTGATGAACATCCCGTCACAAGGGAAGTTACCCGAAGCGTATAGGCTGTTGTGCTTCCGGGCTGGGCATAAGTGACCAGGCAGGTATCACAAAACAAACCGGTAGAGGGAAGCCATTGAACTGCATAACTGCCACTTACATTCACAATGTTGCCCTGTAAAAATACACCGGGAGCGTCCTGACAATACTCAAGATCTAACCCCGCATCCACAATGGGTAATTCATAAACGGAAACCATTACCGAATCCGTGGCAGAGCGACACCCATTAAAGCCAACCGAATAGAAGTAAAACATCTGATTTGTATCCGGGTTGGCCACCGGATCCAGAATATTAAAGTTACTGATATTCCCGGTTGAGGGAGACCAAACATAGGTATACGGCGCAATGCCACCCGATACGGTCGCATTCAATTGTACCCCCCCGGAGCCTTCACAAAAGAAGGTATCCAGACCCGCATCTACGATGGGCGGTGAAAGCACATTCACCCATACAGTGTCGTAAGCATATTGAAATGGGCACGGAATCGTAATCCTTACCACATACATGGTGCTTACCGTTGGATTTGCAATTGGATTGGCTATATTGGGATTACTTAACCCTGTAGATGGAGTCCAAAGATAGTCCGTACCTCCAACCGCCAACATATGCGCGGTATCACCCTGACAAATGTTGCGATCCGGACCGGCAAAAGGTTCATAACCGGGAATTTTAAATGGCAGAGAAGTGAGCGTTGCGGTGTTCCCGCATAAATCCAGGACAGTACCCACTAAGTCAAGTGAAAAATTACCCGTACCCTGAATGCTGTTGGCAAGAGTCAGCGTAAAAACATTATCGTAGCGGGCATTGGTTTGACACGCAATGGAAACGGCCTGCGTCACCGCATAAGGACCGCCGGGGCCATTTAGAATAAAATCCGTAGGATCAACAGTGTTGCAAAATACATTTTCGCTAAATCGAACCTGGAATTGGGTATCGCCACAATCCGGATTTTGAGGTATTATGGAATCCAATACTGGCGGAATGTTATCAAATATTGAGGCGGTTGAATTCCCGAAATCCAGTGTATATCCGAATTGGGTCGAACTGAAATTACTCACATTTAACACCAAAATCTGACCGGCCGTAACAGGTATTGGGGGATTGTTTTGAGTACCGGTTAAACCGTTAGCTCCCGTGACACCGGAAACGCCGGAATAATTGCAAGAGATTTCCAGCAATGGATTCGTAGCAATATCCTCACAACTGGCATTGGTCAAATCATAAACAGCCCAATCATAATCATCGGTCATTTGATTGGGCGTGATGGAAAAATTCAATAAACCGGTTTGCTGTACCGTAAAGGTGTACCAGACATCATTTAATTCACCTGAGGCTAAACAGGAATTGATGTTATCAATTTCATTGGGAATATTCCCTTCTCCGGTGTAGGAATTATTTTGAACATACTGACTCTGACAAACCGGAATGGCTCCAAGACAATCCTGATTATTCGGGGGAAGCGGAGGCCCTATATACAAATCATAAGCAGGATGACAGGTTGGCGGACTCCAGGAGTCTATCATCAAAAAGTAAGTTTGTCCTGCGGTTACAGTAAAAAAGAAATTCTGGTTGCCGGTAAAATTCTCAGAAAAGGCGAGACAGGTAGGATTTGAATTCGGACAACCATCAAATAAAAACATCCCCGAAGAGGTAGAGACGGTGGTCATGTTGAAGAACAGTGACCCGGAAGTGGTAGGGGTAAAGACATAAATATGATCTTCCCCTGAAAAGTATAATCCAGAGCCACATACCGGCGTATTAGCTGCGGTGTAGTCATCTAGAGAACCACAGTTTGTGAGATTGGTCCCGTTAAAGGGCAAAGTGAGTGGAGCAGCCAGGGCAGTGGCGCAGTCCGGACCGCCCTGAGCGAATAAACGGGTATTGAAACAACTCAGCGCTGCAATCCAAATGAGAACAAAACTCAGATAAGTCTTCACGGCTGAACTTGTGTTATGGACAATACTTTAATATGATGCGCACTGAACGCTTGAGTCAAAATATCTCGAGTCACGCGCGGATCTGCCATTAGATCTGCTTGTGCAGTTTGGGGGTCCCAACTGCTCAATTCAATTTCAGGCTTTGCATCCAGCAATTGTAATACGGGTTGAACAACTGAGCTATATTGAATATCCACCCTAACGCGCCAATGCTGTCTTACCGGGGGTTGAATTTGTCCCACGACTAGACCTCCCCCAAAGGCGAGAAAAAAGAAAAGAATTAAATATGCGTCGCCACGCCCGACATCGTCTCCGAGTCCGGCCGCGCGCTCGTGGCGCCCCACTCCATCCTCATCTTCGAGGCGGTCGACCGCATCACC
>CANHCC010000202.1 GCA_947459115.1 Bacteroidota bacterium
ATTCCCCTGAGTCCTTAAACTCCAATACGGAACCAAAGGTTTCACGAAAAACCCTATTGATTACAGGCATTACTTTAGTTGTCCTATTGGTAGGCTTTTTAACCTGGCAATATTTCCTTAAAGATGCGGAAATAGATCAACTCCTGCTTCAAAATGACCAGATGGAACTGGAAATAAAAGACCTTGAGCAAGAACTGACCTCCATGGAAACCTCCATTCAAGACAAAGAAGTGGAAATGGATCAAAAAGATGCTTTGTTAGAAGAAAAATCCCAGGAAGTGGACAAATTAAAAAAACAGATTTTCAAACTAGTGGCGGCAGGAAAGCTCTCGGAAGAAAGAGCCATGGAACAACAAGGCAAAATTGACCAGCTTACCTATTACATCCGAAAATATCAAAACGAAATTGCCGCATTAAAAGAGGAAAATGCATCTTTGAAAAGCCTGGTTGCAAGTGTTGAAGGCGAGAGAGACAGCATCAAGAATAAGTATTCGGAAGCCAAGGATAAGAATACCCTTTACCAGGTAAAAATAGAAGGGGCTTCCATCCTTAAATTTACCTCATTTACTTTTATTCCTGTTAAGAAAAATGGTAAGGAACAGGATGCAGGGCGTGAATTCAAAGCGGACAAATTGGAAAAAATGAAAATTTGTGGTCAGGTTGGGGAGAATAGTCTGAGTAAGAAGGGGAAAAAAGAATTTTTCTTGTTGATTCGTAATCCGGATGGCTCTTCTCAAGGCAGTGGTACTTTTACACTGAACAAGAAACAAACTGTGTACACAACCAAGCAAACAATTGATTTTCAAGGAGAAAACACTAAATTATGTTTTGATTGGACTCCTCCTTCCGGTTTATCAAAAGGCGAATACCAGGTATCTGTATTCGTGGAGGGCTATGAAGCCGGAAATAGTCGGTTCACCTTGAAATAAATATCCATTTTTTCAACTTAATTTTGTACCAACAATCCTTATTAATATGAACTCAAACAACACCGTAAAAATTGTCATTGTATCCGCTTTTATTGTTTTACTCTCCATCATTGGATGGTTGCTGGTAGAACGCTTCAAAATGCAGGATGAAAAAGAAGAGCTGATCGAAAACACAGAACAGCTGGAAACGGAGATCAAGCAATTGGAAACCGAACTCACCACCATGCAGGATGAGATTAGTCGCAAAGACCTGGAACTAGAGGAGAAGAACAAATTGATCGAAGAGAAGGATAAAGAACTGGCGAAAAAGCGTCGTCAGATTGATGAAATGAAAAAACAGGGCAAGATCAATGCAAAGCAGGCGGAGGAATATCTTGCTCAGATCAATAACATGCAATCCACCATTAAGCGATATGAGGCAGAAATTGAGCAGTTAAAAAATCAATTAGCGGAGATAACCACAGAGAAAGAAATGGTCACCAAAGAGAAAGAGATGGTTGAAAATAAAAACCAGCAACTTTCTCAGGAAAAAGATGCGCTTCAGGGTAAGGTGAATGTTGCGGCGATTCTAAAAGCAGCAAACTTCCGCTATGTAAATGTGAAAAACTCTGGTAAAGAATCTGATGCAGAAGAGGAATTCAAAGCCGGTCGTTTAAACAAATTGAAAGTACAGTTTTCAATTTTGGATAATGCGGTAGCAGCCACCGGAAACAAGGACATTTTTGTTCAAATTATTAACCCGGATGGCAGTATTGCCAGAGATATTCGTTCTGCCTCCGGAACCTTTAGCTTTGAAGGCAACGAAGCGCCCTATACTTTCCGTGAAAGCATCAATTATGAAAGAACCACAACCCGTGTAACGGTTATTTATCAGCCGGCCAATCAAAAATTCATCAAAGGCAACCTAAAAGTTCGGGTATTTGCAGATGGCTTTCAAATCGGAGAAAGCAGTCTTAATGTAAAATAAACAAAGAGTCTCTACCAATAAAAAAAACAGGCAACCTCCGGGTTGCCTGTTTTTTTTATGAATTTTTTTCCCTGCTGCAAGGTGCACCTTGCAGCAGGGAAAAATTTACATATGTTTTATAATATCCAAAACCTGGCCCGCTAAATACCTGCGGTCATATTGCGCCAAGGCCAAGGCCCTTGCGTTTGCACCCATCTGGAAAAGTCGTTCCGGATGAAGAAGCATTTCAGCCATTTTGTCTGCTAAATCTTCCGGATTGCCCGGCTCAGAAGACAAGCCACAATTATTTGTTTCTAACACTTTCGCCTGCCATCCCCCATAATTCACAAGAACCGGAAGTCCTGCCGATAAATAATCAAAAAATTTATTAGCAGAATTAGATTCCAATACCTTGTAAGGAGCGAAACAAACAATGCCAACGGAAGCCTGTTGAATTTCTTTTGCCACCTGCAATTTTGTGACCTCTCCTTTCCATTCGATAAAATCTTCGAGGCCCACGCTCAAACTTTTGACTCTTTCAAACCGATTGCCTGTTCCGTATATCAAGAGTTTAAAACTGTTTATCCCTCTACGCTTTAATATTCGAACAGCAGCCACCAGCTGATCCAACCCATTGGCTTTGCCTATGGCACCGGCATATATAAATTGAAGCGGGTTACGCTGTTTTTCAGACTTTGGGGTAAATAATTGAACATCCGTCCCATTCGGAATGATAGAAATCTTTGGGCTTATATTCCCCAGACGATTAATCCATGGCACCATATCGGAGGATAAAGCAAGGATATGATGCGCATCATCATACAGGCGCTTGGTCAGAAAATCTAAAGTCCACTTTAAAATCGGATTTTGAATAATCCCCATACCATATGCGGCATCCGGCCAGACATCCTGTACTTCAAACAAAAAAGGGACCCCTCGGCGGCGAGCGATAACCCGCCCCAATTCTCCTGCCGTTAATGGCGTGGAGCAGGCATAGACACAATCTATTGCCCCAAGTTTTTTTTCCTCCCGTAAACCGAAACGATAAAAATCCAGGAAGGTCCGTATGCGAGCCGCATAACCTAAAGCATGGGTATTGGGTAAAGGAAACGCTACGACGGATATATTAGCATTTCGAAACCTTAAGGTTTCGGAACCCTTTAACGAATCCGGGAAACGCGCCTGTGTGGTAAGAACCACAACTTCATGACCTTGATCGGCGAAATATTCTGCAAAGTATCGGGTGCGGTCATTCCCACTTCCACCTTCAGGACAATAATATTGATGAATCAATAGAATCCTCATACCCGATTTGTTCTAAAGATGCGAAAATACCAAAGGGAAAAGCCCAGAAACAGAAGAATAATAGCCGGCACCATTAGAACAGGTGAAGGCCGCCAATATCTGACCACCAAACCAATCAGCAGATTGACCAAACCAATCAACCATGCCACGGCAGCTTGAGACAGACCGCCTTTTACCAGCAGGTGACTTAGGTGATCTCTCCCACCAATCAGGGGAGATTGTTTCCGAATTATTCTGGAAATTGTCACCACCAGGGTGTCCGTCAAAGGAAAAAACAGGAGGGATATCACCAAAAGGGTCGCGCCCCAAATCGAATAGGATGTGCCAATATCGGATTTGATTTGTATCGTCACAAACCAAAACAATATCGCCCCCAGGAGGTGGGAACCGGAATCCCCCATAAAAACCTTGGATGGGTGATAATTCAGAAGTAGAAAGCCCAGGATTCCGGAACATATCCACCAAAAGTCATGTGGTAAAATTCCATTTGAGACAGAGAGCCAGGGCAGAATGCTACTTAACACGGCAAAGCCTGCCACTGCATCCATGTTATCGAGCATATTGATGGAATTCATCAGAGCAGACAATAAAACACAAGTGAGGATTAAATCCAGGTAGGGCATATGCGTCCATTCAATTTGTAGCCCGGAATACCAGGCAAGGAGGCCACATAAAAATTGCCCTGCCAACTTGGGAATTGGACTAAGCGAAAACCAGTCGTCCAGCAAGCCAACAATAAGCGCGGCAGTCAGAAAAGGTAAGAGAACAGGAATTTCCGGACGGGTTACCCAACGAACCCCATATATCAGAAGGATTGGAATAAACATACCCAATCCTCCGGTCAAAGGCTTAGAAGCCTGAGCCCACCTGAACCGTTCCGGAGCCAATTCTTTTCTTTGACCAAGACCTTTAAAGGCAATAGGCAAGAGATATTGAAATCCTACAGCCGTGGCAAATACAAAAATGACCTCAACAATCAGGCTATCCATATTAACTACAAAGGTAATAATTAAGGTTAGAGGCAATGGGGGGACACAATCTGATAATTCTTTAATTTTACCCTGAACCACCCTTATGAACAAAAAAGCAAACCTGCGCGAAAAATCAGTCCCGGAATTCTATTTTGCCCTCTTCATGGGACTTCTATCTGCATTGGCTTATTCACCTGCTCTAAAAGGAGAATTTGTCTGGGACGATGAACTTTATGTGAGTGGCAATGCCTTGTTGGGCAACCTTTCCTTACAAGGACTTCAAGAGATATTCTCCACCTTCGTTTCAGGCAACTATCACCCCCTCACAATTCTGAGCCTGGCTTTAGAGTTTCCCTTTGCCGGCAAATCTACCTTTTTGTTTCACCTGACCAACCTCATCCTGCATGGACTCAATACAGCCTTATTGTGGATGCTGTTGGCTCAGAAACTCTCTTTGCCCAAACCCTCTGTTATTCTCATTACCCTACTCTTTGGTATCCATCCCATGCATACCGAATCGGTCGCCTGGATTTCAGAAAGGAAAGATGTACTCTATGGATTCTTTTATTTATTGGCCCTTTATACAGCCCTTGATGGCAATACACCCAGGCACCGAGGCCTGATGATCGTGTTTTTTATTTGCTCCGCGTTGAGCAAAGCCGTAGCCGTAACTTTTCCCATCGTATGGATGCTGGCCGAAGCCTA
>CANHCC010000203.1 GCA_947459115.1 Bacteroidota bacterium
CAGGTGCTGTTATTGGTACTACTTTGCCAGGAATAAGAATAGGAACCGTTGCCACTCAAAGGTATTGTTCCTGTTAAGGATAAAAAGGCTGAGTTTCGACAAATCGTTTGATTATTTCCAATTGTGTTAGGCGATGGGATCATATGCACGATGACCCGAATCCAACTTGTCGTATCCCGACAGGGCCCTGAAACAACAATTCTTCGGAAAAATGCCGTGTCGGTCAGATTTCCATGCTGGTAATTTTGTCCTGTCGCACCGGAAATAGTGGTCCATGATCCTATAGAATCCGGTGCCATTTGCCAGGTATATGTAAAGCCGGCATTTCCACCTAATGGGATGGACCCCGTAAACAAGGCCGGGGAGGTATTTTGACAAATGGTTTGATTTGCCATAATAGTATCACCTGCAATCTGAGGCAATACCCTTACAGACACAATATTGCTATATAGCAAACAAGGTCCCGACAATGCCCCTCTTCTGAAATAGGTATTTTGATTTAGCACAGGCGGATGATAATTTCGCGAAGATGCCAATGGGATATTTACCCAATTGATGCTATCGAGGCTTGATTGCCATTCATAAGAATACAGTCCGGTTCCACCACCGGGTGGAGGGCCGGTAATTGAATCCGGGCGCTGAAGAAAACAAACGGTCTGACTGGCAGAAATTTGATTAGAGAAAACTGCAGGGACAACAATGATCTCGATCCCTCCAAAACCCAAATCAGAACAGGCACCACTTTGAACCCTTCTTCTGTAATAGGTTGTGGCATTTAGAATAGGAGGCTGATAATTAGGCTGGGTGGCCCCTGTTATATTCACCCAGGTACTATTGTTTGTACTACTTTGCCATTGGTATTGATAAGTACCATTGCCACCCTGTAATACATTGGGCGTTTCACCTGTCAGTAAAGTAGGCGCAGAACCGGTACAGATCGTTTGATTATTTCCAATCGAATTATTTCGAATGAGTGGCAATACCCTTACATCAACAGTATCCGAAGCTGTACCGCAATTCAGGGTGCTACCGGAAACCACATAGCGATAAAGAGTTGCAACAGTACGATTTTCATTCCGAACAGGTCCATTTCCACTAAGAGAACCATAATTAAAATTAGGAGAGGTTGCAAAACTCCAATTATACAGATTATTACTAGAACCACTAGCCGTAAGGGTAAAAGGCTGCCCGGAACAGACCGTATCAGCTGAACTTTGTAAATTCACGGGAACATTAACCCCACACCCCACTACCGCTGACCCAAAAAAATTCAGAGGAACAACCGAAGTATCTCCAGCATAATTCGAAAAACACAGAATATATTGTTCCCCGCAATTCACCTGCAAAGCCGCCTCAAAATTGTGACTCAAACCTCCACTCGGAAGCGAGGTAGCCATTCCTGTAAAAGTCCGACAAGGATTGCCATTATAATTGCATCGCAAAGGTGCAAGTTGATTGTTACGAATGCGATTACAGGCCGTGGAATCGTATCGCCACAGAATCCAGTCATAACATCTGCCTAAATTCGAATTCAAGGTGGAACCCAGTGTAAATTCAAGTGTTCCCGTTGAAAACACATTAATCAATAACCAAGTACTATTGATTTCCCCTTGTAACAAACAGCCTTGATTCAGTGAATTAGGATTGGTGGTCGGATTTGAAATCGTAACAAAATTGGGATCCAACTCATCCAGATTGCCATAACCACTGGGCCGAATGGTAAAACCTAGGTCCGTACAAACATTTACCGCTGCTGAACAATCACTTGCCGTTACAACCTGACGCAGCGTTGTGAAGGAGTTGGGATTTGAAATACCGAATCCAGTAGAGTAGGTTCGGGAAGGCAAACAAAACTCATATACCCGAACATAATAAGTGCGGTTTTGAGTTAAGCCGGTTACAATTACCGGTCCCCCACCTGTTCCGTTATATATACATTGCTGCCCGCTAAGATACTGGGTGTTAGGAGTAGGGTTAGAGTTGGGAATGGGCGAGGTAAAGGAATTGATGGTATTGATATACACCACACGCCCTTGTCCATTCCCATTCGTCCAGTTGATGGAGGCACTATTTTGACCTACATTCGAAAAAGTTATCATTGCCGCCTCTTGGGTAGGTGTCTGACAACTGGTAATGAAAGAGGCATTATTTAAATTACTCGTGGTTGTATTATACACATATCCCGGCGTACAATACTCCAATATCTGGACATAATAAGTCGTATTAGGCGACAAACCTGTTACCACCACATTAGTTCCTGTGGTCGCATTAAATACACATTGTTCGCCCGAGGTATAAATGGTACTAGGAGTGGGATTGAATCCGGGGACAGGCGTTGTAAATGTGCTTGAAGTACTTACCAAAACAATTCGACCATTTCCCGAACCATTAACCCATGAAATGGAAACAGAACTAGAACCAATACTGGAAAATGATAGGCCGGAAGTTTGAGTTACCGGAACTGTACAAGGCTGACCCTTTACCTCATTTAAAGAGATTAACATCCATAAACTAAATAAAGCAAAGAGTGTACGGATCATTTAGTCAAGGAAAAACCAAAAATTAAATAGACCGGCCATTCCGCCTTTTCAAACCCAGAATTAAAACAAGACCTCAACAATGGTTTTTCAACGAAATGCAATAAACTTCTCCGTTTCATCTGCCCTCCCCCGCCAAATACCAATCCACCCAGGCATCCACTTGCTTCACGGATACCGGCCTCAACACAATTTTCCGATCTTTATCCAGCAAAAACATCGTGGGGGTACCAAAAACATAATAGGACTGAGCAATCGCATTCTCCCATTTCTTGTAATCACACATGCTGATAAAAGGGAATTTTCCGGCAAAATCCCGGAATATCTGGGCATCTTCATCCAAAGAGACAAACACCACTTCCATACCATAGCCACGGATTTTGGAATATACTTTTGCCAGCTCGTTTAATTCCTCTCTACACTTTGGACACCATCCGGCACCAAAGACGACCAAACGATAAGGCGTAGTAATGTCCGACAATTTTTGAAGCGCGGAATTATCTCGATGCAGGATCTCACCGGCAAAGCTAAAATCCGGTGCCGTATTTCCTTTCTTCATCGCCCGGTAGGTCTCCATTTGTTTGGCAAGATTCCCATCCACCGTGCAGGCCGACTCATTGAGCACCTTCAAGGCAAGATATTCAGAGGCCTGGAACAAACTCCGTCTCTCCAGAACATCAAACAAATAATCACACACTTCATTGTACTTCTTCTCGTCCACAGCTAACCCGGGCAACATGGCATCTATGCTGATTTTCATTTCCAGAAATACCGAATCCAACGAACGACCGCTATTTTCGATTAGCCAGAAGTGATTGTCAATGGCATCCCGAAACAATCCACTTTTATATAAGCGGGCATCCGCATAATTCAATTTGCGAAAGGCCGCAAAAGTCGCCGGAATTTCCTGAGTCCGATACCGTGCAATATTAGAAACCGAACTCACCAATTTGCGAATGGGGAGATACCATTTGACATAAGATTTATCCGGTAATCCGGCCACAAATAATGAATCCTCCGTTCTCAATCGCTTTTGTTCCTCTTGAATGGCCTGATTCGGCTTTTTCTGAGTTGAAAACAAGGGATCGGTTTTGTAGGAAGATTCCAGATAAGACCAGGCACTCAGAGCTTGTTCCCGTCGCGGTTGTTCCGCACCATACTTTTCAAACCATTGATTTTCCAAACCTTTAAGAATTTTTACCGATTCAACCACCCCGGGCAGGTCACCCTCAACTACAATATCTTCTCCTGAGAGAATCAGGAAGAGAGGTTTCTTATCGAGGGACTCAAGATAACCGACGCCTTTATCCGTAGGGGAATAAGCCAAGGAAAAACGCCCGGAATCATCCGTCGTAACCGAA
The DNA here is from genome assembly GCA_947459115.1 of Bacteroidota bacterium. Taxonomy (GTDB): domain Bacteria; phylum Bacteroidota; class Bacteroidia; order J057; family RFSG01; genus CANHCC01. The sequence continues at coordinate 3,899 of CANHCC010000203.1, forward strand.
TCAATCCCATAGGTTTTAAGACCATTAAAACCTTCCAAACGAATCTTTTGACGGGGGAGTTGCCGGAAAGTTCCGGAGATTGTCTGAGCAAAAACCACTGCACCCCATTGCCCAAGAATCAATACAAATAGGAATATGGAATAGGCGCTAAACATGATTGGATTACCAAAGAGTACAAAAATACCTAAAATGTAGGGAAGTCTGACAATGAAATGCCGTAATTCAAAAAAACCTGAGTTTAAGTCGCTGACGCCCTGAACTTATATCGCCCCTGAATATGCACTGCCCCTTTAAAAGGGACACAAAGTGAAGGAAAGGAGGCGGTCAACAAAAATTCCCAAAACAATAAAACTCAATTTAAAATAATAGACTTAATTTTATCTTAAATTTTACCTGACAAAATGAAACACATCCTTTGCACCCTTCTGGTATTTCTGACCTCAACCAGCCTATTCGGTCAAAACCAGGAATTTTCCTATTTCACCCCAGCTCAAATCCAAACCATCAAAGCCAGTGTGGAGAAGAAAGCCCTCATCTTTTTAAAAGAACTGGAATCCACTTCGTATCAATCTCCCGGCTCACAGGAATACTTACTGGATACCTTTAAGGCCCAGGAAACAGCCCGAATGACAATGGACCTTGCCGAAAGCAATGCCGCAATGAATGAAGTGACCAATAACCTTTACAAGGATTATGATAAAATCCTGAATAAATATTACAATCGCCTAAAAACCTTATTAAGTCCGGAGGATCAAAAAATACTGATTCAAGCCCAACGCGCCTGGTTAACCTATCAGACTGCAGAAAGAGAACTAATTATCACCTTAATGAGTGAAAATTACAGCGGAGGCGGAGCAATCACATCCAACATTTCAACCTACTTGATATGCGACCTACTATTTAAACGCACCCACGAAATTGGGGACTATTATCAAATGGTTGCAGATACAAAAGC
>CANHCC010000204.1 GCA_947459115.1 Bacteroidota bacterium
CTGTTCAGAATCAAGTACGTTAGTCCAAGAAACTTTTTGCTGATCATGGCGATATTGGTTGGCCTCGGAGCCGGAATAGCAGCCATTCTTTTAAAGACACTAGTTCATTCTGTTGCCTCCCTCATCCCAACAGATGCACCGGGTATCGTTTATCTGGGGCTACCGTTGGTGGGCATATTAATCACCGTATTTCTGGCAAAAAATGTTTTCAAAGACCCTGTGGGGCACGGCGTCGGCAGCGTATTATATTCCATTTCTCAGAGAGCGGGAATCCTGGGCCGTGTAAAAATGTATTCCCGCCTGATTGCTTCTGCGATCACGGTAGGGTTTGGAGGCTCAACGGGTCTTGAAGCTCCGATTGTTGTTACCGGATCTGCCATAGGGTCCAATTTTACCCGTTGGTTTCGGATGGATGAACGGAAGCGAATTTTGTATATTGGATGTGGGGCAGCTGCAGGTGTAGGAGCCGTGTTTTCCGCACCGGTTGCGGGGGTTTTATTTGCGCTGGAAGTTATTCTCCCGGAATTCACCATCAGCGCATTTGTCCCTGTTCTAATCTCTGCCGTTACTGCTTCTTTTCTTTCAAAGGCAGTTATGGGAGAATACGGCGTATTTTCCTACCCCTATGCTGAAGGATATACGATTGGGGATGTCCCATTTTTTATCCTGCTAGGACTTGGAATGGGACTTCTATCCGTTTACTTTTCGAGGATGACACGATGGGTAGAACATTCTCTTGAAAAGATTGAGCAACCCTACCACAGGGCTCTTGTGGGAGGTATTCTCCTGGGCTTGGTCATTTTTCTTTTCCCTCCATTGATGGGCGAAGGCTATGGAGGGGTAAGACATTTACTTTCCGGCAATGGACACGCATTAATGGACGAATCGATTTTCGTTAACCTTCCAGGGATTTCGGCTTGGTTTCCATTTTTTGTGTTTTTACTGGCTATGGTCAAAGTTGTTTCTATGTCCTTGACCATAGGCTCCGGTGGTGCCGGTGGAACCTTTGCCCCGTCCATGGTGGTAGGGGCTTTTGGTGGCCATGCCCTGGCATTATTAATAAACCTTACCGGCTGGTTTACCCCCGTGAGTGTTACCAATTTTACCCTCATCGGTATGGCAGGGGTTTTAGCCGGGGTTATGCATGCCCCCCTAACCGGAATGTTCCTGATCGCAGAAATTACAGATGGCTATAGTCTGATTTTACCTTTGATGTTGGTATGTGTTACGGCCTATGTATCCAAGTCGTATTTTGAACCCTATTCCCTAAATGCCAGAGATTTAATCTTAAGCGGGCAACTCATCAAAGGCGACAAAGACAAAGAGGTGCTGAGTCATATTGAAATCGATGAAATTATTGAAAAAGACTTACAACCTGTTCACCCCAATGATACCTTAGGACAGTTGGTTGAGGTGGTGGCACAATCAAAAAGAAATATATTCCCTGTTGTGGATGAAGAAGGACATTTGTTAGGGGTAGTATTGCTGAACAACATCCGCACCATCATGTTTCATCAACAAGATTATGATACCATCTATGTGCATGAGCTCATGGAAGAACCCCTGGCCGTCGTCATTCAAGGCGAAGGCATGGAATCTGTGATGAAAAAATTTGAGGATACTAAGGCCTGGAATCTACCGGTACTAAAGGAGGACAAGTATGAGGGATTTGTCTCCAAGGCAAATATTTTTTCATTATACCGAAAAGAGTTAATTTCGGTTGGAAAAGACATGACTGCGTAAATAATGCCAACAGAAGAAATTTATAGTGTTAGTGAATTGTCCGGATATATCCGGTATCAATTAGAGCAGGATGAAGCGTTGAGAAACATTCAGGTACAAGGGGAAATTTCAAACTTTACCGCTCACCAATCCGGGCATTGGTATTTCACCTTAAAAGACAGTGACAGCCAGATTAGCTGTGCGTTTTTCAAGGGCGCCAGAAATGGTGGCAACTCCTACAAACCAATGCCGGGTGACCAGGTTAAGGTCAGAGGCTCTATTTCTGTGTATGTCCCCAGAGGAACCTACCAGTTAATGATTTCCGGCATCAGCCCTGCCGGCGAAGGAGACTTATATCAGCAGTTTCTAAAATTAAAAAATCAACTTGCCTCTGAGGGATTGTTTGATACGAGATATAAAAAATCCCTTCCCCTCATTCCCAATAAAATTGGCGTTGTCACTTCCCTGACCGGGGCTGTCATTCAGGATATTTGCAATACACTCAAAAGGAGATGGCCGGGGGTGGAGGTCATTGTTTCCCCTGCCCGCATGCAAGGGGAAGGCTGTGCAGAGTCTGTCATGAATGCGTTTGATATATTGAATCAAAAAATTAAACCAGATGTAATTATTATTGCCCGGGGCGGGGGATCTCCGGAAGACCTCTGGGGATTTAACGATGAAAGACTGGTAAGAAAAGTATTCAACAATACGATTCCGGTTATTTCTGCTATTGGCCATGAAACAGATTTTACCCTTTTAGATTTTGTAGCAGATGTAAGAGCCCCGACCCCTACTGCAGCAGCAGAGCTATCGGTTCCGGACCGCAATGACTATATCAGCAGATTGAATCAATGGGATCAGGTGATAAGCCGGGAGATTAGCCATTTTACCTTATTCCGCCGTCAATGGCTAGATGACCTAAGTCGTCAGATTCAATTTGGGGTAGATGCCAAAATTCAGGAAAGTCGAAATTCCTTGAGGCTATTGGAAAATACCATTGAGCATTTGGATATTCGAGGCATACTGGCACGCGGATTCTCTATCATTACCAAAGACAAAAAAAGAGTCACTCAGGCGGATGAATTGAAAGCCGGTGACCGCGTAACGCTTCACCTTTATGAAGGACAGGCAGAGGCCAACATTGAAACAACTAAACCCTAAAATAAATATGGCAAAAAAGAAAGAAGAAGGATTTGATTCCAAAATGCAGAGAATCCGGGAAATAGCAGAAATTCTTCAAAACCGTCAATTAAGTTTAGAAGACAGTCTTGAATTATATCAGGAGGCAAAGGGATTGATACAGAGCTGCCATGATTTTCTGGAGCAGGCAGAATTAAAAGTAAGAGAAGTAACAGAGTAGATTCACCGAAATTCAAAAGAAATTTCCTCTGAGTTTTCTTATCTTTGCAGACAAATTATTTTAAAATTACAATGGAAATTCAGGGCAAACTTTACAAAAAATTTGATTCTCAGGAAGTAGGCGTCAACAAGTTTATAAAGCGGGAATTTGTTATAGAACTGGGCGGAGACACCCCCTACCCTCAGTTGGTAAAATTTGAACTGACGAAAGATAATTGTAACCAATTAGATGCTTATCAACCAGGGGAAATTATAGAAGTGAGTTTTGACTTGAAGGGCAGGGAATGGAAAAATAAGACCGGGGAGCTGGTTTATTTTAACACCCTGAATGCCTTTCGCCTGAAACCAATTGGCACAACAGCGTCAACCGCTAAGAAGGCTCCAGAGGTAAATGACTTTGAACCCTTCAATCCGGAGGGGTCAGGACATAGCCAATCTGATACCGAAGACCTACCATTTTAATCTGCCTACAGGCAGACCCATCGAGGTCTACGAATATTAAATCCGAATCTAAAACCTAGCCTAGTTGGTCAAACTGAAAAAGTTGGACAAATGCTGTTCGATTTGTCTGCTGGCGGTGCCGTCCCCATAGGGATTGACTGCCTTTGCCATTTGATCATAAAGTGCTGCATTGTCCATCAATTCGCAGGCCGCCTGATAAATATCTTCGGCTTCCGTGCCCACAAGCCTGGCAGTACCGGCATCAATTCCTTCTTTTCTTTCGGTAACCTGACGCATGACAAGGACAGGCTTTCCCAGGGCCGGCGCTTCCTCCTGTATACCACCTGAATCGGTCAGCACAAAAAAGCACCGGGACAGCAAGTATATCAACTGAGGATAAGAAAGAGATTCCATCAATTGAATATTGGGTGCGGAACCAAGAATGCGATACACCGGCTCCTGTACATGAGGATTCAGGTGAACCGGATAAATAATTCGGGAATCCGGGTATTTTAAAGCAAAACGAAGGAGAGCCTGACAAATTTCTTCAAAAGGTTTTCCGAAGCTCTCCCGACGATGTCCTGTCACCAAAATTATTTTTTCTCCGGGCCTAACAGGCCCGAAATGTTGTTGAAAGACTTCCTCTCCGCGCTGTTTGATTTTATCCAAACCTTGTATGAGGGCATCGATTACGGTATTTCCCGTAATAAAAACCTGTTGATGAATCCCTTCATTTTGGAGATTACGGGCAGCAGCCGATGTCGGGGCGAAATGAATGGCCGAAATATGCCCGGCCATAATACGATTTATTTCTTCGGGGAAAGGAGACAATTTATTTCCACTTCTTAATCCTGCTTCGATATGGCCTACCGGTATCTGACGGTAATAGGCGGAAAGTGCTGCCGTAAAAGCAGTAGTGGTATCACCCTGTACAAGAACGAGATCCGGCTGAGCATCCACCAAAACCGGATCCAGGAATTCAAGAATTCTGGCAGTAAGCCCGGCAAGAGTCTGATTAGACTTCATAAGATTGAGGTCGTAATCGGGAATAATTTCAAAAAATGCGAGCACCTGATCAAGCATTTCCCGATGTTGAGCCGTGACACAAACTTTGACAGACCAGCGTTCCGGGAATTTCCGGAAGTGAAGAATCAGGGGAGCCATTTTAATGGCCTCGGGGCGCGTGCCGAAAACGAAGAGAATCTTTTTTGCCATGATATGGGGCAAAATTACAGTTTCCTCGGGAATTAATCCGCTTGGTGCAAGCATCCGCTTGGTGCAAGCATCCGCTTGGTGCAAGC